>JBJEAW010000101.1:0-13058 GCA_051869435.1 Prevotella sp.
AGACAATATAAATCTATATTTTCTTGTTACAAAACGCATTCGCTGAATAGTTACTTCTATTTGTAACTATTATCGGATATTGTAAGCAGCGCTTTCAACGCATGCTGCTTACTATATCCGCTGAACCGTCTTTACATATATACATAAAAAGGTGGGCACGGTGTATGTGCCCACCTTGATGGTGATTGTATTATTCGGGTTCTGTGCGAGGGCACAGATTATTTCTTGAAGACAAGCTTGAAATCTCCAGAAATCTTATCTACACGGCGCTGGTGGCGGCCACCCTCGAATGTTGCCTTGAAGAATGTGTCGAGAATCTTCTCTGCCTCTGTATTCGTAACGAAACGGCCTGGGAGAACAAGGACATTGGCGTCGTTGTGCTGGCGGATGAGCTGGGCTATCTCTGGACACCATGCTATGCCGGCACGTACAGCCTGATGCTTGTTGAGAGTCATCGCTATGCCCTGGCCAGAGCCACAGATGCCTATGCCGACATTGACAGTGCCATCCTCAATACCCTCAGCAAGGGCATGACCGAAGTCGGTGTAGTCACATGAGGCGTCGCTCCATGTGCCATAATCCTGTACTGGGTAGCCCTTATCCTCCAGATACTGCAATACGAACTTCTTCAGAGGGTATCCTGCGTGGTCGCATGCGATACCGATTTTCTTGATTTCCATGATGTTTAAGGTTTTGGGTCTCCACGTCCTGCCGACGAGCTGAGTCTTTGGCAGGGCGTAGAGATATATTAATAATGTGGAGATATATCTCCGTTCATGTTGCTATGATAGGGTAGGGGGAATACCTGACGGGCATTGTCCGCTCACCCCACTTCTGACTATACCTGAAGCTTTATAGCATCGACTTCACCTGTGTATAGACGTTCTCTCCGGTATAGCCAAGCTTCTCGTCAAGCACTTTATATGGAGCTGAGAATCCGAAGCTCTCAAGTCCCCATATCTTTGACTCTGGAGCAGCTCCAACAAGGAAGCCCTGAAGATTGACAGGCAGACCGGCTGTCATGCCGAATACCTTCGCTCCAACAGGAACGACACTCTCCTGATACTCCTTAGGCTGATTGCGGAAGAGACCTTCTGACGGAACGCTGACAATGCGGCAGCGGACACCATCCTTGCGGAGAAGCTCTGCACCGGCAATGAGAGTTGATACCTCAGAGCCTGAGGCTACCATGACAACGTCAGGATTCTCGTCAGAGCCGGCAACGATGTATGCACCACGCTCGGCAAGAGAGTAGTCATTGCCCTCTGGGAGGTCGTTGATATTCTGGCGGGAGAAGATGAGTGCTGTCGGAGTAGATGTATTCTCCATTGCCATCTTCCATGCTACGGTTGTCTCCTTTGCCTCGGCAGGACGGAGCACAAGCATAGAGTTCTTTCCGTGATGGTTCTTCAGCTTCTCCATGAGACGTATCTGTGCCTCCTGCTCAACTGGCTCGTGGGTAGGGCCGTCCTCACCGACACGGAAAGCGTCGTGGGTCCAGATGAACTTCACAGGAAGCTCCATAAGGGCTGCCATACGTACTGCCGGCTTCATATAGTCAGAGAATACAAAGAATGTTCCACATGCTGGGATGACACCACCGTGGAGAGCCATACCGATACAGCAACATGCCATAGTAAGCTCTGCCACACCTGCCTGGAAGAATGCTCCAGAGAAATCGTCTGCTGTGAGAGCCTGTGTCTTCTTCAGGAAACCGTCAGTCTTGTCAGAGTTAGAGAGGTCGGCTGATGCACATATCATGTTTGGCACCTGCTCTGCAAGGGCTGAGAGACATGCCGCGCTTGCTGAGCGAGTGGCATCGTTTGCCTTCTGCTGTACCTTTGACCAGTCAATCTCTGGAGCCTTGCCTGCAAACCAGTCTGCCTGGGCTGCTGCCTTCTCTGGGTTGGCATCTGCCCATGCCTTCTCCTCGGCATAGCGTGCCGAGCATATCTCTGCCAGCTCCTTAGCGCGGTTAGCGTAAAGTTCTTTGACATCATCGAAGATAGCGAACGGTTTCTCTGGGTCACCTCCAAGGTTCTTGACGGTGTTAATGTAAGCGTCACCACCGAGAGGTGCACCGTGGGTCTTGCAGTTTGCCTCGTATGACGAGCCGTCGGCCTTCAGCGCTCCCTTGCCCATAATACACTTGCCGATGATAAGGGTCGGCTTGCCTGTGACAGCCTTTGCACGCTCTATCGCACAGCGAATCTGCTCGACATCGTTGCCGTTAATCTCTATAACCTCCCAGCCGAAAGCACGATACTTGGCTGCTGTGTCCTCGTTCATGACAGCCTTTGTCTCTGTTGAGAGCTGGATATCATTAGAGTCATAGAACATGATGAGATTGTCAAGACCGAGAACAGAGGCTATGCGTGCGCCACCCTGAGAGATTTCTTCCTGTATGCCGCCGTCAGAGATGTATGCGTAGATTGTCTCCTTAGCGAATGTAGGGTTGCCTGTATGGGCTGCAAGGAACTTAGCAGCGATAGCAGCACCGATAGCGAAAACATGTCCCTGACCGAGAGGACCAGATGTGTTCTCTATGCCACGGGCAATCTCAAACTCTGGATGGCCTGTAGTTGGAGAACCCCACTGGCGCAGCTGGGCAAGCTCGTCAAGAGAGAACTTGCCAGCAAGGCAAAGCTGAGAATAGAGCATAGGAGCCATGTGGCCAGGGTCGAGGAAGAAACGGTCGCGGCCTGCCCATGACGGGTTCTGTGGGTCGTAGGTGAGATACTCTGAGTAGAGCACGTTGATAAAGTCTGCTCCACCCATAGCGCCGCCAGGGTGTCCCGACTTGGCTTTCTCTACTGCACTGACTGCAAGAATGCGGATGTTGTCCGCAGCGTGGTTCATTACGTTGATAGAATTTTTCATTTTTTTTATTGTCTTGTATTTTATTTCCTGATTATTTGTGACTCTCAACTGCTGCTTTCTCTGCCGCGAGGTCTGCCTTGTAACGCTCGATGTATTTGTTGAATCCCTCGACATCTTCTGCCGTTGGTGCAATCTCTATGCCCGTATTGCCAGAGAATACGACATTCTCAAGATAGTCGGACAATGGGAGATTGTCGGTGTTGTTTACAAGATAGGCAGCAAGCAGAGCTATGCCCCACGCTCCACCTTCACCTGCTGTTTCCATGACAGATATAGGAGAGTTCAATGCTGCTGCAAGGACTCGCTGGCCTACTCCTGGTGTTTTGAACAGACCTCCATGGCCTGTGATGCGGTCAACCTCGACATGCTCTTCCTTGAACAGGATATCGTTGCCGAGCTTGAGCACTGCAACAGAGGCGTAGAGATTTGCACGCATGAAGTTGGCAAGATTGAAACGGTCGCTGGCTGAGCGGATAATCATCGGCCGTCCCTCTGCAAGACCTGTGACAGGCTCTCCCGAGATGTAGTTATAGGCGATAAGTCCGCCGCAGTCGGCATCGCCTGTCAAAGCGTTGTTGTACAGCTTCCCGAACACCTCGTTCATATCGACAGGAACGCCAAGCAGTTGCTGGTACTCCTTGAAGAGAGATACCCAGGCGTTGAGGTCTGATGTGCAGTTGTTACAGTGGACCATCGCCACAAGGCTTCCGTCAGGTGTTGTCACCATATCTATCATCTCTGATGGCTTGGACAATGGATGCTCAAGCACTATCATAGAGAATGACGATGTTCCGGCTGATACATTTCCTGTGCGCTGCTTCACGGCGTTTGTTGCCACCATTCCTGTGCCTGCATCTCCCTCTGGTGGACAGAGTGGGATACCTGGCTTGAGATGGCCGGATGGGTCTAACAGCAATGCGCCCTCTCCAGTCAATACGCCTGCGTCTTCTCCTGCCGAGAGAGATTCTGGCAGGATGTCAAGCAACTTCCATCCATATCCCTTTGGCTCAACAAGTTTGTCGAACTTGTCAACCATAGTCTGGTCGTATGTCTTCGTGGCTGGGTCAACAGGTATCATGCCGGAGGCGTCGCCTACGCCAAGGACACGCTTGCCTGTCAATTTCCAATGGATATACCCCGCAAGTGTCGTGAGATACTCTATCTCTCGCACATGGTCATCGCCATTGAGCACACACTGGTAGAGGTGTGAGATGCTCCATCGAAGTGGTATGTTATAGTTGAAGAGCTCAGACAGCTCGGCTGCTGCCGCACCTGTGTTAGTATTGCGCCATGTGCGGAAAGGTACGAGTATCTCGCCTTGCTTGTCGAATGCCATATATCCGTGCATCATCGCGCTTATGCCAATGGCAGCAAGAGACTCTATTTCTACCCCATACTGCTCCTTGACATCTTTACGCAATGAGCTATAGCAGTCATGCAAGCCGTTCCATATAGCGTCTATGCTATATGTCCACAGCCCGTTGTCGAGTTGGTTCTCCCATTCGTGGCTGCCTTGTGCTATAGGTTTGTTGTTGTCGTCTATAAGGACAGCCTTGATTCTTGTAGAGCCGAACTCAATGCCGAGGATTGCCTTGCCCTGTTCTATTAATTGTCTTGTTTCCATAAATAACTTTTTACAGATTATTGTGCTGTGGCTGTTATGTTCTCTCAGCAG
Source organism: Prevotella sp. (assembly GCA_051869435.1). Taxonomy (GTDB): domain Bacteria; phylum Bacteroidota; class Bacteroidia; order Bacteroidales; family Bacteroidaceae; genus Prevotella. Next base: position 4,556 of record JBJEAW010000101.1, read on the forward strand.
CGTGCGTTTACATTAATGCCTTGTTAAGCATGTAATAGACTTCATTGATGCGAAGGTCACGCTTTACTGACTCGAATGTTGAGTTCTTGTCAATGTGGAGATACTCTATATTAAGCATTTCTGCATAGTCCTCCCAATACTCAGGAGTGATGTCGTATGAGAAGCAGCTGTGATGTGTGCCACCGGCAAGAATCCATGCTCCTGCACCAATCTCGAAGTTAGGCTGTGGTATCCATAGCGCATTAGCTACAGGAAGCTTAGGCAGTGGTTTCGGCTTTATGCAATGAACGTCATTGACGATAAGGCGGAAACGGTTGCCCATATCAACAACAGTGGCTGTCACACCGTCTCCAACCTTAGAGTTGAACACGAGGCGCGCTGTCTGCTGCTTGCGGACACCTATGCCGAGATGGTGAACCTCAAGGCGCACAGGCTCATCATCAACAGCGATGAGCGGACATATCTCGAGCATGTGGCTCTGGAGGAGTGATGAGTTCTCTCCGTCGAAGTTAAGAGTGTAGTCCTCAAGGAATGAGCATCCTGTCGGGAGACCTTGGGTCATATACCAGAGAGTGCGGTAGAGTGCGGCAGACTTCCAGTCGCCCTCAGCACCGAAACCGTAGCCTTCGGCCATGAGACGCTGTGATGCCAGACCAGGAATCTGGTCGAAACCGACGAATCCCTCTGAGTCTGGGTCGTCCCAAGAGCCAAGGTCGTCAAAGTTCGTGGTGAAGCCCTTTGCGCCTTTGGCCTTGAGTATTGCCCGCAGTGCAAGCTCAGCACGTGCGGCGTTCCATATCTTCTTGGCTCCGATCTCCTCACCGGCCTCGCATGGGACAATCTTGTATAGCTTCTTATACTCCTCAACAAGAGCGTCAATATCTGCTGGGTCAACCTTCTTCCAGTAGTCCATGAGCTCAGAGACTGGAGTGTAGTCAACGTGATAACCAAGCACCTGCTCGGCAGCAACCTTGTCACCGTCGGTGACAGCGACATTGTTCATCTGGTCGCCGAAACGTATGATGAGCATATCCTTGGCGTCAGCAACGGCAGCTGCCACTCTCGCCCATACAGCGATGTGCTCCTGTGTCTTACGCTCTTTCCAGTAACCCACAACGACCTTGCGTGGTTTGCGTAGGCGTGTGCAGATATGTCCGAACTCTCTGTCGCCATGTGCGCTCTGGTTAAGGTTCATGAAGTCCATATCCATGGTGTCCCATGGTATCTCCTTATTATACTGTGTGTGGAGGTGGAGGAGAGGTTTGTTAAGGGCCTGGAGACCATGAATCCACATCTTTGCGGGTGAGAAAGTGTGCATCCATGTTATCACGCCGACACACTGTTCTGCATTGTTTGCCGCTTTCATGATGGCAGCAACCTCGCGGTCAGAGTTTGCTGTGCCTTTATATACAACCTTTATTGGGATAATGCCTGCAGCGTTAAGGCCGTCAACCATTTCTTGTGAGTGGCCGTCAACAATCTTTACAGTCTCGCCTCCGTAGAGAAGCTGTGCTCCTGTAATCCACCAAAGTTCGAGATTCTCAAATGCTTTCATATCTTTTCCTTTCTTATTTTTTATATAGTTACAATGCTATGGGTAAGATACCTGGCATTGTCTTTTGATTGGTTGAGTTTATTTCTTCTTCTGTCCGTAGTATGCGTTAGGGCCATGTTTGCGCATGTAGTGTTTCTCGATGAGCAGAGGGTTCATCTTTGTCTCAGGGTTCAGAGTGAGGGAGACGAAAGCCATCTTTGCACACTGCTCCATGACCTTAGCGTTATAGACGGCATTGGATGGCGATGTGCCCCAGGAGAAAGGTCCATGACATTTTACAAGAACTCCAGGAGTATGGTCAGGATTTATGTCCTTGAAGGCGTCGATGATAACTGTTCCTGTCTCTTTCTCATACTCTGCCATCTCGCTCTCTACCATGTCTCTTGTGCATGGTATGTCTTTATAGAAGTAGTCAGCATGGGTGGTGCCGATATTTGGAATAGAACGTCCTGCCTGTGCAAACGCTGTCGCATACGTGGAGTGTGTATGTACCACGCCTCCGATATTTGGGAATGCTTTGTACAGCTCGATATGTGTAGGTGTGTCAGATGATGGGTTGAGCTCTCCTTCAACTATTTTTCCAGTGTTGATATCGACGACAACCATATCTGAGGCTTTCATCTCATCATACGATACTCCAGATGGCTTTATGACCATCAGTCCGTTGCTGCGGTCTATTCCGCTGACATTTCCCCATGTGAAAATGACAAGGCCTTGACGCACGAGGTCAAGGTTTGCCTGGAATACTTTTTCTTTTAATTCTTCTAACATATCTCAAATTCGCTTTAGTTTATGATGAAAAGGTATCTTGGTTGTTTATCTATGTGTTTATACTGCATCTGAATAGTAAAACCTTGATATGGAGCATAGAAATAATCACCCATATAGATGCTTCCACACTAATCAGAATCTGAAATCCTCAATCTCAGTATTCAGTGTGTAAAGCATCGCTCCGCGTTTTGATGTCAGTTTGTCTATTTTTCCTGTCTCAACGATTGTGCCACTTTGTTTCGCTCTCTTTCTGAAATTACGTTTGTCGAGCTCTTTACCCATCACAGCTTGGAATACATTCTGCAACTGTGTCAGAGTGAACATCTTAGGGAGTAAAGAGAAGCAAAGCGGCTCGGTCTTAATCCTGCTGCGCATCATCTTGAGCGCGTCATTTACTATCGTGCCGTGGTCAGAGAACAGTTCTGGCAGCTCGTCAATATTGAACCATTCCAGATTGTATTCTTTCCGAAGGCTCTCATCATAGTCCTTGACGTTGATGAGCGCGCAGTATGCTATTGATATCACACGAGACACTGGGTCACGGTGTATAGCTCCGTATGCGCCTACCTGTCTCATGTATATGTCTTGTATTCCTGTCAGATCAGTCAAGACACGTGTGGCAGCGTCATCAAGATTCTCTGTTGGTGTGACAAAGCCCCCATACAGAGCCCACGCACCACGACCTGGGTCAATCTTCCTGCGTCCAAGAAGAATTTTCAGTCTGCCGTTGTCGAACCCGAAGATGATGCAATCAACGGAAACTAATGCTTTGGTGTGTTCTTCGTAGTAATGATTCTGTGTCGTCATGATGGGTCGCTATTATTGTTGTTAATGTTATGGTGCGTTCTATAAACAGGTTCAAGTCGTCTTTGTAATTCTAGCAATGGCTTGGATGCTCCTACGCCTCTCGCATTGCATTCCCCTGATTCTTATTCAGTCACGTAGCCCGCTACGCTCATTCATAAAAACCAGCATTCTATGGCGCGATAGCCGCAGCGTCATCTCATTCCAATTTATAGAACACCCCTTATGAACCTCGTGATATATATTTATGAAGGGTGAAGTCATCTGCAATACGAAGCAGATGGCTTCACCCTTAAATATAAATAATTACCAGAGTATTATATAAAGCAGTGTAAGGATTGCGATAACGCCAAATGCTCCATAGTTGAATGCCTTGTCGGTAGAGAATATCTTGAGGTCGATAGCGACAAGCTTCGGATCCTGTACCTTGTCCAATGCGTTGGAACGGAGGTAGAAACCGAGTGTGGCGCATATCGCCGCAAAGAATATCATCGCACCTTGAACACCATATATAGCGAGAGTATGGTTGAACAGCGATGCTATGAACATTGCTATGGAAACAGCTGCTACAATATAGAGCACGCGGCTCCAGAATAGCTGGGTCTTTATTGTATGCTCATCGAGAACATCAGCCTTGACTGTTTTCTTGCTCATAAGTGAGAGACCTACGAAAAGGATTACGAGACAGATGAACACGTAACCAGAACGTATAAGGAATGGCACCTCAGGAATAGCAAACTTGAATATAATAGAGAATGCGAATGTTCCTATGGCTGCTGCTACGGCTGCTGTGCCTGAAGCACGCTTCCAGAGAAGTCCCAGACCGAAGATCACTACAACACCTGGATATACAAATGCTGAGTACTCCTGTATGAACTGGAATGCCTGGTCTATACCACCCATAAGAGGATATACAGCGAGGAGAGCGATGATGAGAGCAGACACTGATGTAAGACGGCCTACGCTGACAAGCTTCTTCTCGCTTGCGTTCTTCTCTATGAACTGCTTGTATATATCCATAGTGAAGAGGGTAGATGTCGAGTTGAACATCGATGCAAGAGACGAGATCACGGCAGCGGCGAGAGCGGCGAATGAGAGACCCTTGACAACTGTCGGTGTGAAGTTGCGGATAAGGAATGGATATGCGTCGTCACTTCGTGTGATAGCTCCGAAGAGATGGTTGCGCAGCTCCTCGCACTCAGGAGAGTTCATGATGAAGAATGCGCAAACGCCTGGGATACAAACGATGAATGGGATGAGAATCTTCAGGAATGCAGCGAAAATCATACCCTTCTTAGCCTCAGAGAGAGACTTTGCGGCGAGACCCTTCTGGATGATATACTGGTTGAAGCCCCAGTAGCCAATGTTTGTGAGCCAGAGAGCTCCGAAGATGAGGACGATGCCCGGGCTGTCGAAGAATGGGTCAGACTTCTGTATCACAGCTCCTGTGGCATCTTTTACGCCGTTGATGACAGGATAAAGGTCCTCATTACGTGTCACGACAAGGTTGAAGTGCTTGTCGCCTTCCTGTCCTATACACCAGCTGTAAATATTCCCTAATGCCTCAAGAGGTCCGCATCCCCATACCTCAGCTCCGATAACATACAGCGCGGCGTAAGCGGTGATGAGACCACCACCAACGAGGAATACTACCTGAAGGACGTCTGTCCACGCCACAGAAGCAAGACCACCGTAGATAGAATAGGCACCAGCGATAAGGAAGAGGCATACAATGATGCATATACGCACCTGGTCAACCTCCATACCCATGAACTGGATGGTGATGTCGGTCGGCAATCCAAGAATCTGCTGTATGGCAAGTGCTCCAAGCCATGCTACAGAAGTGAGGTTTACGAAGACGTAGAGGAACAACCAAAGGAGAGAGAAAGCGAGTCCCACACCCCAATTATAACGCTCGCGGAGGAACTGCGGGATAGTGAAAATCTTCTTCTCTATCATAAGAGGAAGAAGGAATTTTCCCACAACAAGGAGTGTCGCTGCTGCCATAAGCTCGTAAGCCGCCTGTGCGATGCCGCTGTAGAATGCAGATCCAGACATTCCGATGAACTGCTCGGCAGAAATATTAGCAGCGATAAGTGATGCACCGACAGCCCACCATGTCAAGGTGTTGCCTGCAAGGAAGTAGTCGGTAGATGATTTCTCTTCTCCCTTCTTGCCGCGGCTGAGAAAGATGCCGAGGCCAACGAGAAGAACGATGTAGGCCGCGAATACGATATAGTCAATCGTCTCGAAGCCATTGTTCTGTAATGATTCAATTACGCTCATTGGTATTTTATGGTTTTAGTTTAGTTTGTTTAGTTTATTCTGTCCAGAATGAGAGATGCGAGTATGCTTAAGACATATCCTCCTGCGGCCATCAGCCGGAAGGATATGCCTATTCTTGTTAGGTGGGTTCTATTAATTTGCTTTAGATAATATCTGCTGCACTCGGCATAGTATTGATGAATGCTTTGACGGAGGTAATTAATGGAACCTACCTTATATTTAGAATGTTGAGAATTTGAAGACACAGTGGCTCTTGTATGTCTCGCCCGGCTTGAGAGTTGCTGACGGCCATTCTGGCTTGTTTGGAGTGTCAGGATACTTCTGTGTCTCAAGGCATATGGCAGTGCGCTGCTGGTAGTCAATGCCGCGTTTGCCATGAGCCTTGCCGTCGAGGAAATTGCCTGTATAGACCTGTATGCCAGGCTCATTGGTATATACTGTCAGCATTATGCCGCTCTTGGCAGATTTCAGTATTGCTGCTGGTACGGTGTCGTCACCTTTTGTGTCGAGCACCCAGTTGTGGTCGTAGCCATTGCCATTGCGCAGCTGCTCGTCGTTCTTGAGGTTGTCTTCTGTTATGTCCTGGCCTATTGTCTTCATCTTTGTAAAGTCGAAGAGAGTGCCCTCTACGCTCTTTATCTCGCCTGTTGTCATGTATGTGTCGTCAACAGGTGTGAAGTTTGATGCGTTGACATACAACGAGTCTTCAAGAATTGTCTGCTTAGGATCGCCAGAGAGATTGAAGTAAGAGTGGTTTGTCATGTTGATGACGGTAGTCTTGTCTGTTGTTGCCTCGTATGCGATATCCAAAGCGTTGTCATTCGTCACGGTGTATGTCACGATGGCCTTTACGTTGCCCGGGAAGTTCATGTCCCCGTCCTTCGAGTTCATAGTGAGGCGCAATGTGCTGTCATTGAGCTGCTCTGCCTCATAGACCTGATACTGCCATCCCAGTGGGCCTCCGTGAAGACAGTGGCCGAAATTGTTTGTCGGGAGCTGTATTGTCTTTCCCTCTATGGTAATCTGTCCCTTGTTGATTCGGTTTGCATATCTGCCTATTGCTGCTCCAAAGTCAGATGGCGAGTTCTCGATGTCTGTATATTGTCTGAGGTTGTCGAATCCATGCACTACATCTTGTGTCTTTCCGTCACGGTCAGGTACACATATCGACACCACACGTCCTCCAAAGTTTGTGATGTCCACCTCCATACCATTAGAGTTCTTGAGCTGGTATAACTTTACAGGAATGTTATTTACTACAGAATCAAATGCTGCTGGGTTCAAGCCCGATGCTGTTGTCTGTGAGTCTTGTGTTGAAGAACAAGCTGTTAAAGCCATTGCGGCTGTTGCGGTAGTTAATAAGAATAGTTTTAGACTTTTCATGTTGTCTATATTTAGTAGGTATAAGTTTTTATCTGCGTACAAAGTTACAAAAAATATTATTCTAAATCAAGCAAATCTCTTTCTTTTTATATAAATTAATTTAATTCTGTTATGAGAATTAAGGATTCGGCTCGTATAGTGGTTGTTTATGATGAACATTATTGTTGCTCTGAATATATGGTTTTACAGAGCTTTTGTATATCTGTTGGCTGTTAAAATACTTGAATAAGGTTGTGGCAGATTATGTTTTATTTTGTTGATAAGCGGAAAAGCATTATCTTTGTCTCGCCTATATGGACGAGGCATTCGTGTCATAACCCTACACTCCAGACAATATAAACGTAGAAAATATGATTGAGATTGAAGATGTAATAAGCATTGTACGCTCATCGTCTGAGCTAATGAAATCCGGATATACTGACGTGAGCATGAAAGGCGGCTATGCCAATATCGTGACATCAGCAGACATAGCTGTTCAGGATTTCCTGTGCGAGCACCTTGGGAAACTTCTCCCTGGTAGCGGTTTCTTATGTGAGGAGGAAGATATAAATGATAGTGACCATGAATATACGTGGATTATTGACCCTATCGACGGCACATGCAACTATAGCCGTGGCATGGCTCAGTGTGCTATCTGTGTAGGCTTGTGCCATAATGATGTTATGGAGATGGGTGTTGTGTATCTGCCTTTCTCGGGAGAGATGTTCCATGCTGTCCTCGGCAAAGGTGCTTATATGAATAACCAACGTATATCTGTCTCCCAGCGTCCGTTTGAGGATTCTGTCCTGTGTTGTGCCTTGTCAGTTTATCACAAGGAGAACGCGCGTTTGTGCTCAGAAATCATCCTTGATGTTTTCACCCAGTGTAATGATATACGTCGATTTGGCGCGGCCGCTCCAGAGCTGTGTTATCTTGCTATGGGGAGATGTGAGATGTACTTTGAGTATATACTCAGCCCTTGGGATTATGCGGCGGCCTCACTCATCTTGACTGAGGCGGGAGGACACATAAGGAGGATTGATGACGGGAGTTTCTCTCCCCGCCGTCCATCTGGGATTATAGCTGCTAATTCTGAGGAGAATCTATCCCGATTACATGATATCGTAAAATCCCATATATCCAGCTTTACATGATGGAAGCTGCATAATGACAGAAAATCCAGATAGTTGGGAGATGGACTAAAAATGCACAAGTAAGCAAGTGAACTGATAAAAAACAATTGACCGATGAATATGAAGACAAATATGGTGAAGCGCACGAAAATACTTTTTGTATGCCACGGTAACATCTGCCGTAGCCCAATGGCTGAGTTTATAATGAAGTCTATGGTCGCCTCACGTGGTATAGCTGACAAGTATGAGATAGCGTCGGCTGCAACATCGACCGAGGAGATAGGCAATGATATCTATCCTCCGGCCAAGCGTACACTGACACGTCATGGCATCGCGTTCAGCAAGCGTGGGGCACGCCAGATGACGGCTGCCGATTATTACTATTATGACATAATCTTTATTATGGACCAGAACAACAAGAGGTGGATGAGGTATATAATGCCGGATGATGTCTTACGTGACGAGGCGTTTGGAGAGAAAGTCCGTCTTCTCATGTCGTTGTGTGGAGAGTCACGTGATGTGGCCGACCCATGGTACTATGGGCAGGAAAACGAAAAGTACATGGGAATGGACGTGGTATATGCAGCGTAAC
>JBJEAW010000102.1:0-2620 GCA_051869435.1 Prevotella sp.
ATGAAAAGAATCATCCCCCTTATCCTTACCCTCCTCCTCGCGGTGTCAACCAGCGCGGCCGCCGCGGGCAAGAGCCTTGTCATCACATTCGACAACGGCACGACACAGACATATCTCCTCTCGACAAACCCCGAGGTGACTGTGGCCGACAACATGCTTGTCGTGACCGCCGCGGGAACGACAGCCCAATATACCCTCGCTGATGTCCTGACATTCACATTCGCCGAGACAACAGGCATCAAAGCCGCTGAGACAGCCCCCGGCATCATGCGCCACGGTGACTGCATCCTCATCTCAACCCCAACCAAAGTCGAAGCCTACACCGCCGACGGCAAGGCCGTCAGCGTCCAATATACCGTATCGGGCGGCACGACAGCTGTCTCCCTCAACTCTCTGCCCGAGGGTATCACCATCTTACGCGCGGCAGGTAAAACCATAAAGATATGCAGATGATGAAGAAGATACTATTCGCCCTCGTCGCCATCCTCATGTCGCTCACTGCCTCTGCACAGCGCGACGGCGACAAGATAACCATCACCCTCAACAACGGGAAGACATCAGTCTATAACCTCACGGGCACGACAGACCCCCTCGGCTCCCTCCGCTTCTCCCCCACAACGATGGAGGTGTATGTGAAGGGCTGGGAGGACTTCGGCGCGTGGGAGACATTCTCCATCGACGATATCAGCAATGTCACGTTCTCTGTCTATAAGGAGAGCGATGTCAGCGGCGTCAGCCTTGCCGACCCGCTCGCCACGACAGCCACCCGACGCCTATTCCAGTATCTCCGCACATGCTACGGCGTGAAGACCCTCTCGTCGGTCATGGCCGATGTCAACTGGAACACACGCGTTGCCGACAATGTCTTCAAGCAGACCGGCCGCTACCCGGCTTTCAACTGCTTCGACTTCATCCACATCTATGTCCCCAGGGGCAACGGCTGGATTGACTATGACGACATCACGCCCGTCACATCATGGACAGCCGCCGGAGGCCTCGTACAGCTCATGTGGCACTTCAATGTGCCTGTCTCCGAGGCCACCATTCCCGGCCGTGACGGCTCTGGCGTGACATGCTCGCCAGACAAGACGACGTTCAAGGCCGCCAACGCTCTCGTCGCCGGGACATGGGAGAACAAGTGGTTCTATGAGCAGATGGACCTCGTCGCCGATGTCCTCCTGAAGCTGCAGCAGAGCGGCGTGACGGCCGTATGGCGCCCCTTCCATGAGGCTGCCGGCAACGCTGGGCTGAAATCGGGCGCCTCATGGGCCAAGAGCTGGTTCTGGTGGGGTGCCGACGGCGCGGAGACCTACAAGCTCTTGTGGAAGGCCATGTTCGACCATTTCCAGAAGAAAGGCATACACAACCTCATCTGGGTGTGGACATCACAGAACTATAACGGCGACAAGACACAGTATAATGACGACGCGGCGTGGTACCCCGGCGACGCCTATGTCGATATCGTAGGCCGCGACCTCTACGGCTCTACGGCCGCAGACTGCAAGACAGAGCATGCCGAGCTCTCTGCCCGCTACCCTGAGAAGATGATAGCTCTCGCCGAGTGTGGCAACAGCGACAACGCCACCCTCGCCCGCATGTCCGATATATGGAGTGCCGGAGCGCGCTGGTCATGGTTCATGCCGTGGTACGGCTCCAATCTCCCTGATGCCTCATGGTGGGCCGACGCCATGTCCTCTCCTGACGTCATCACGCGCGACGAGGTCGATGTCAACACCTCATACCTTGAGGAGAGCGCCGCCTCGGCTGTCCGCAACATGGGTCTCGGCTTCAACATCGGCAACACACTCGATGCCTGTGGCGAGTGGATAGGCAATCACAGAGAGCCCTCTGTCTATGAGACAGCCTGGGGGCAGCCACTTGTCACAGCCTCACAGCTGGAGTTCCTGAAGCGCGGAGGGTTCAACTCTGTCCGCATCCCTGTGTCATGGAACCAGCACATCGATGCCGACGGCAATGTCGATGAGCAGTGGATGGACCGCGTTGAGGAGGTTGTCAACTACGCTCTTGACAACAATCTCTACGTCATCCTTAATGTCCACCACGACACGGGCAGCGGGACAGAGACACTGCAGTGGGTGAAAGCCGACATGGACAACTACGCCAAATACAGCCCGCGCTACAAGACTCTCTGGCGCCAGATAGCCACACGTTTCGCCAAGTACAGCCACAGGCTCCTCTTCGAGGGCTACAACGAGATGCTCGACGCCAGCAACCAGTGGTCTGTCCCCAAGAGCGCGGCGGCCTATACGGCTCTCAACAGCTACGCGCAGGACTTTGTCAACACTGTCCGCGAGACCGGCGGCAACAACCTCACGCGCAATCTCATCGTCAACACCTACTCGGCTGCCCACGGCAAGGAGGTTCTTGACAACCTCGTCATCCCGACAGACAAGACCTCAGGACATATCGCTGTCGAGGTACACTCTTACGACCCTTACGACTGGGTGAACACTTACGGCGAGTGGAACCAGACATGCAGCAATGAGATTAAGAACATGTTCTCGCGTCTCAACGAGCGTTTCGTGTCGCGGGGCATACCGTGCATCATCGGCGAATACGGCCCTCACGGCAATAATGTGACCATCAACGGCTCGTCGTC
>JBJEAW010000102.1:2720-13044 GCA_051869435.1 Prevotella sp.
ATGATAGGCCAGGAGTATGCCACGCTGCAGGGTGTCGGGTGGAGAGGCGACAGCTGCCGCAGCGATATCAACAGCGTATGTAACGATTTCCCTGCCGCCAACGCCTATGACCTTAGCGGTCTGGAGCGCGACACGGCGAGGAACGCCGACGGGTTCACAGCCGACGAGCTGCGCACAGATATCCTCGCCATGGCCCGCCGTGGCGGACTGATACTGTGCCGCTGGCAGATGCAGAAGCCGCGCGACGACAAGCAGCAGGGCGTGTGGGTGGAGAATATCGCGCGTTTCCTCGACTCTCTCGCCGACGGATATGGCATCCACGCCCCCGTCCTGCTCCTCCTCATGCCTCTTGACGATGCCGCCTGGTATGCCAAGCTCGACGCGCAGGCCTACCTCACCCTCTACAAGACCCTCTCAGAGGCCATCACAGCCGCCGGGGCGAAGAATGTCATATACGGCTACTCATGCCCTCTGACACCGTCGGCCGACACGATGCTGTCGCGTTTCCCTGCCGGCATAGCCTCGCTGATAGACATCAACGCCCTCTCCATCCCGTCCGCTCCCGACAGTTATGCCTCGTCCATAGCCTCCGTATTGCCCACAATGCGTCAGGCCGCCGACTCTCATGGCGTGGCTCTCGGCCTGACCCTTGGCATCGCGAACGCCGACACTGACAGCTATTGGGAGCAGGCCATCCTGCCCCTCATCACCTCCGTGCCCCTCACATACGCCCTCTTCGGCGCGAACGGAGGCCAGCCGTCAGCCCATCACATCCACACCCCATTCCCCGGGGGCAACGGCGTCAATGGCTTCATGCGCCTGTATAACGACCCCAAGACGCTCTTCGCCCACGATGTCAACGGGCTGTATCTCTGACACAACACATCTTTAAGATAAAAGACTTTCGGCCTGTACAGGCCGAAAGTCTTTTACAAGCACGGGCTTTCAGCCTGTTTCCAAGCCGCTTACAATCAGAAGTTTTTTTAGGCCATTCTGCTTTCTTTTTTCTTGTTCTGTCGTCAATCTTCCCATTTGTGTTGAATGAGCCGCTGAGACAGTACTGATGACCGCCTCATTCAGTATCTCCCACCGCCCCATTTCTATTGCTTACAGATTGTAACCTGAGTGTCTGTCCGCCTGTCCCATGCCGGACAATCTGCTTTCCATCTTTATCTCTATTTCCATCCATCAGGCTTCATAGGCTAAACACAATGTATATGTCGATGAGGCAGGCTGTTCCTGAGCTAAATAATCAAATTATATAGCGTCCACACAAGCCCGAATCATTATTCTCCATCATACCGTTCCGACCCTCCATCCTTGCCATCTTCCAGCCAATCCGAATAACAGTCATTCAGCGACAAAGAGGCGTAAAAACGCCCAAATACGGCAAATTACGTTTAATAAAAAGTAAAAATTGTTAACGGGGGGGGTAAATTGGGAGGTCAATAAATGTTTTTGTACTTTTGCAACAAATTGCTACAAGTTAACAACTGCTTGCCCACGGAAAACCATATCATAGACCATGGGCATAGAGGTACTGCATGGATGATGACCAAACGCTAATTATGTGAGATGATGTAAGCCTGCTATGGCCTATTTCTTAAGGTAGGTTCTATTAGCTTTGTCAGATTTTGAGATTATTTTCGAGGACAACCGATGGAGCAGCGAGAGGAGAGCCGAGCTTGCTCGAGCTATCCCGAGTCGTGACAGAGGAAAACCAAAGTTAAATTGAAAGTTGAAGAGGGAGCGTAGCGGGCTACGTGACCGATACGACTTGCAATTTGAACCGAAAAGAATCCAAAAGATGACAAAAACGCTAATCATAATTATTGACACTATTTGTCGGTGGTAATTTGTAGAATCTACCTTAAATCTAAATTGACGGTTTTTCTGGTATTCTATTAAGACAGAATTGTTATCCACAAAACTACTAAAGGTTCTCCCAGTATCAATAAAAGCAGAAGACTAAAGATTCATAAGCCACAAATGCGTTTCTGAGGGCAGTGGTGTCCGGCGTGTGTCCACGCGCATGTGTGTCCGTACATCCGTGTATGCGGCATCATGACAGGCAGACAGTCGTTGGCAGCAGTGACAGTGGGAGTGCCGTCCATCAGTACGTCCCGCATGTCATACCCAAGTTAATGATTCGCCCGAAGGCGGGTTTAAATAGACCTAACCATAATACAATAAACGGACAACCACCCGGAAACAACAATCCAAACTACAGAGAACAAACTACCATACTAAGTCCTTTAGGCATCATGACAGGACATCATGCCCCGTCATATCCTGCATCCTGAATGGAGAGCCATACGAAATGAAATCTGACAAAGCGGGTTATCAGAACCCGTTTATATTGAAATCAAACTCACAAACAAGAACAACGCTATATATTAGACCAAACCTATGCTGAAAAAATTACTACTATTTGTTACGTGCCTTGGCGCATATGCTGCCGCCGAGGCTGATGGAGGGTATGTCGTATCATACACTGACGCAAACTCAAGCGAGAATGTAGCCACTATCACACAGTCAGAAACGGGCAGTTCGACACTTCAGGAAGTCATCCAGGCTGTTGGCACGAAGACCTTCACTGGTGGACTGAAGAAGGTGAAGATTGTCGGTGAGATATCTGATGTGACGGCTTTGTCGGCCATCACCTGCCCGACAATCGACCTCTCTGAGGCTGTCCTCCCGAGTGTCTCTACGGGCGCTTTCACCAACGTGAATGTGAAATATGTCGTGCTGCCCAATGGCATGGCGAAGGCCGATGTGAACACATGGGCCAAGAGCAGGTTCACAAATCTGGAGTCTGCCGCCTCTGTCGATTTTGTCACTGAGATGCAGGGCAAATGGGTTTATGATGATGATGTGATATATGAGGGCGACAGAACGGACGAGAGCGGCACAACGGCAAAGGGCAAGATAAGTGTCGATGTGCCATTGACAGTAAAGTCGTCATCGTACACATATAATGGCGGAGAATATAAGGGAACTGTCCTTGTGGACGATAGCAACAAGCCTTATGGTGTCACATCAGAGGCGAATGTGGTCTCTCTGACAGAACACACAGGCTATATTTATTCGCAGTATGGCGCCAGGTCTGAATATACAGGCCTCACAAGCGTGCAGGAAGACGGCACGATATACGGATGCATAAATCCGACAAGCACACATACGCTCACGCTCAACCAGACCATCAGCTATACTTATGATAACGGACAGTATGCATATACGGGCAGGGTGTATGATAATGGATATGGCCAGAAGAGATTCTATGTTGGGGGTACAGAGGTGATAATATCGGCCGCAGAGAACCCTTATACATACGAGAAGGATGGCGTGAAGTACATTTACGACGGCCCAATAGCGAGCAACGATTGGGGAGGAAAGATTGGCCACATAGGTGGAACAGAGGTCACTCTGACAGCATCCACTGGCTATTACATGAACAGTTCAATATATACAGGGCCGGTTGCGACTGATGATGACGGGAAAAAATACGGCACGTCAAAATCTATGGAAGACGCAAAGGAACTTACTCTTGTGCCGGAAGGCTCGTATGTGATATCCGAGAATATTGACGGACTCGGATATATAACTCATATATGTGACCCTGAAACGCCTTATTCAAGTCAGTACACAGGCAATGGATATTATTACGAGCAGGGAGAATATAAGATAATTTACTCAGGCAGGGTGTTCTATGCTCAGGATGATACTGAGCAATCAAAGCCTTTAGGTTTTAATAATGACTACACCCAAGCAGAACTGACTACAGGCACAATATATACCTACACGAACGGTGAGGGAGAGACTGTGACATATAAAGGCACAGTGTTCGGAGAAAACATTGGATATATTGATGGAGAAGATATTAATTTGACAGCAAACTCCACAGCCGTAAACTATTACGAGGAAGACGGCAAGAAGATCGTGTATAGCGGCTTAGTCTCTGATGATAACTATGGTTGTGTGGGCTATACCTCATCTGTACAGCTGACCACCTTGTCCTCTCCCACAGAGGTAAACTATTACGAGGAAGACGGCAAGCTCGTCATATACAGCGGCAAGGTGTATGGAGATAACACCGCATACGTTGGCGGCCAGGAGGTAACTCTCACCTACGAGACATATTATAAGAATGGCGAGAGCATATACAACGGTCTGCGTACAGCCGATAATACGAAAGGATATACAAGCAACGACGCGTTCGAGCTGACAGCATCGTTCGTGTATGCCTACACCGATCCTGACACAGGAGAGGAGGTGACATTCTCTTCTACTGATGTTCTCACCACGAAGACCGTGGAGAGGACTGTAGAGCTGACATACAAGGAGGTTGATGTAGCGACAGGAAAAGTGGCTCTCACGGCCTATGTCAACACTCCGGGAACACTCGTCTATACACTCATGAACATGTCAGTGTTCCATAACTACACCGGCGGAGGATGGCAGCCATGGGCATCGAGCCAACATGGATGGTACATAACAGATACTGGAGGATACCTGTATAAAGCGGATAATGTCCGCGATCTTACGCTCTCTGGCAATCTCAACGCTGTGGACATGAACACTGGTGTCACATGTATCGACAAGACAACGATGCATTATGCCACAACAGGAGAGTTAGTGCAATGGAACGCCCTGCTAAACTGCAAGCCTGAGAAGATAGACTTGTCTGACGCTTTGTTTGGCGAGGGAGAAGGTTATCACCCCGAAGACATGACCGTATCGGGATTCTATTCTAACACAGAGAGCATAAAGGAAATAATCCTCCCTACCGCAGAGAGCCAGAACACCATACCGGCTGACTTCATAAATAATTGTAGCGGAGTGACATCATTATGCATCCCATACAACTATGAGATAATCGGCGAGAGGGCGTTCTACAACGCTTCCGGCCTCAGCCATATATACACTACCGACCCGAGAAACACCGCTGATGAGCCAGACAACGTCGATGTGGACCACGGCGACGGCTCTTTCACATTCTCTGCCAATCTGAAAGAGATAAAGTCAGCGGGCACGCAGGACAAATCAACGTTCTTTGGAAATGCCATGCAAAATAATGTGCGTGACGTTTATAACCTCGCTGTCAAGGCACCTAAGTGTGGAGCGTATGCTTTCCAAGGAGACCTGACATTCGGAAACAATGGCTTCAAAGGCAACTGGGCTCATCCTATATGCAGGGAGAATTATAAGGGTTCAAGTAACGTGATATGTATCCTCCACTACCCGACAGAGAGCAAGACATACACGAGAGAAGGCGGGACATGCGTCGAGGCAGCCAACTACGAGGACCTCACACGTGTCTATACCCTCGCCGACGAGACAGGAGCGGTGGACGGCTCTGGCAATACAAGGGCATGGCCACGACACGCCGAGTTCTACAGATCGTTCAATCAGGCTGTAAGTGGACATATATGGGACGCATGGAAACTGTATATTGATGAGACAGCCGACTATAAAGAGGTTGTGTCAGAGTATTCAGAGGGTGTTGTCGTTGATGCTAATAAGACCTACAACCAGGCCGACTATCAGGGCTGGCATGAGTTTGTGCTGACAGAGAATAACATCTTCATACCGTTCAATCCACAGACAACATACGATGAGTTCGTGGAGAAAGACTGGTACACCATCTGTGTCCCATACGACATAAAGAAGTCAGAGCTCCTCATGGCTCTTGGCGTAAAAGCCGACAGCAACAACAAGGTGAGGAGGCTGAAGAAGAACGCTGACGGCACAACAGGCACAGAGCTGGAGGCTGATTTCTCTACTGTCACAGAGGATATCTACCCTGATGTCCGCACTCTCGTGCAGGTAAAACGCTCTGTTAACGAGCGCAAGGTGACGCTATGCCTCAGCGATAAGCTCGTGACAGCAGAGAAGTGTCTTGACGTTACGATACCTGATGACCGTCAGGGATACACATACACCGAGCTGACAGGCTCAGACCCTGTCGTCATGAAGGGTGGATATCCGTATCTCATACGCCCGCTCCTGCCTGACGATGAGCGCATAAAGAACATCGGAGCCTATGTCGTTGCCGTCGCCGAACAGAACGGATTCGAGCGTTCCACATATACGGGTGGCATCGGAGAAACGAAAGACGCCGCGGCAGGGACAACATTCTCGTTGCCTATAAAGGAGGGCGTGGAGACACAGGCACTGAACAAAGACAAATCAGACGAGACCACGAAGGTCTATGTCACATTAGACGACAGCGAGGGTTCTCCATGCATGTATAACTTTGTCGGCACATACCTTAACGGCAATGTGCCACAGTATGGCTACTATCTCGGTGTAAGCAAAACGACCGGTAAGCACCAGTTCTTCCGCACGACAAAGACAACCACGAAGTGGAACCCCTACTCTGCCATCATAAAGGGATTCACAACGCCAGAGTTTACCGTTCCTGACGGAAGCGAGTCGAAGACAATAGAGAATATCCGCCGTACCTTCAGCCCTGATCAGGCCGACGACCTCATCATACTCGCAAGCGAGAGCCAAGAACTGAAAGGCAAGGCCATGACCCTCATCATGGACGATAGCGGAGAGGATGACGGTATCACTACCGCGATAAGGGATATAGACGCGGACCGAAACATGGACAAGGACAACAAGGTATATACCATAGGAGGCGTGCTGACAAACGGCGGCGGCAACCTGCAGAAAGGTATATATGTGAAGAACGGAAAGAAACTCGTGGTGAAATAAACTATGGAGGAGAAAACAAAAATGAAGAAGAAAAAGCAGTATATAAAGCCTGACATCGAAGTGATAAAGATGGAGAGGCCAACATTCCTTGCCGCATCGCCCGTAGATTGGGACACTGAGGGAAAGGACACACCAGAGAGTAATGGCGATGAGGGTGATGCGGATGAAGGAGGCTCACTGTCTAAGAAGCACTATAAGGAATATGACCTTTGGGGCATGTGACGCCTGTCACGCTCTTCTTGTCATAACACACGGAAGCATTAGAAAATGACGTAATGAGAAATAGACATAACAAAAAGTAGTTTTTATGCAATGACGTATTTGATACGTCAGTAGCTTCACAAGTAGTACGAGGGCATCTTAGTAGTGATTACTGGGATGCCTTTCCTTTTCTTTGCCTGCCTCCCATATCCTCGTGATGTCCCCCTCGCAGTCTCTTCAGCATATTTCCAGCGGGAGACAGGTAGGGATTGCTGTTCCCACGCCCCGCACATTCTGCCGTGACATGCACTCTCTGCCACATCCTCTTGCCACCTCTCTGATGGCCCGAAGAGAGGGGAAAGGACGCTTGTCTTGTATAAATTACTGTTAATACTACCCAATAACTGTTAAACAACAGGTAAAGCAGAACAGTTTTGGGGATATTTTTTATACTTTTACAGCGTAATATAGATTCATTAAGATGATGCTGCATGTCCTGACGCTCTTGTATATGCCGACGGGCAGAAGACATTTTTTCGTATATGGCTAAGCGCCATTCATTACAGGAAGAGGATATTGATGCCTGCGAGGCATGGTATTTTTACACACATACTACTATTTCAGAAAGAAGTGTCTCCTATGCAGAACAGAAGAGGACAAATGCCGTAAAGAAGATCTTTGACTAACAGTTGCGCCCATCGGTGTGGCCGGATGAGGATATATCCGCACCCTATGCAGGCAAGCCATGTGGGGGTGGCACATGTTAATCAATGGCGAATAAAAAGACTTTCCATATTTACTCACAAGACACAACAGATAAGATAAAAGAATTGCAGTTTTCAGAAAAGGCGTTAGTTGACGCCAATTGTTACAATTATTATGTATGGGTATCTCAGTAGGGATTACTGGGATGCCTTTTTTCATGTCGTGAACGCCGGGTTGAGACATGGTCCCTGGCTCGGCATGGGCATGGAGACAGCCGTGCGGAAGCCTCACCCCGAAGCTCGCGCGGAGGGGCGCAGGACAGCCGTGGGACATGCCTCTGGCACGGCAGGCTGGGGGAGGAGGCGGGACGACTGTGGACGGGACGGAGGCCCACAGCCGAGACGTTATAATGAGACAGATGACGGCCGAAATGGCCATGTAGAATGTGGCAGAATGTTACTATAGGATTAAAATATGTATATTTTTCACTCTTTATGCCCTTTATTCAGAAAAAATGGTTAATTTTGCCACATAATCATGTGGAATATGGAAAAGACGATTGATATAGACAAGATACTGAGGAGCAAGATGGGCAGCAAGGCACAGCGTGTCCCGCGGTTCTTGGTAAAATGGCTGAAGCGTATAGTGCATGAGGATGAGGTGAACAATTTCCTCTGGCGCACACGCGATGAGAAAGGCGTGGTGTGGCTTGAGAGCTGTGTCAGATACCTCAAGATGGACATCGAGATTGTGGGCAAGGAGAATCTCCCCAGCCCTGACGACGGCCGTCTCTACACCTTTGTCTCCAACCATCCCCTGGGCGGAGCCGACGGTGTCGCCCTCGGTGCCATAATAGGTCGCCACTACGACGGCCGCTTCCGATATCTTGTCAACGACCTGCTGATGTTCCTTCCCGGTCTTGAGCCTGTCAGCATACCCATCAACAAGACAGGAAAGCAGGGACGCTCTTTCCCGGAAATCGTCGAGAAGGGATTCTCATCGGACAACCACATGCTCATGTTCCCGGCCGGACTCTGCTCGCGTAAGCAGAAAGAAGGCATCAGGGATCTGGAGTGGAAGAAGACATTCGTGAAGAAATCGGTAGAGACCCACCGCGACATCGTGCCCATACACTTCAGCGGACAGAACTCTGCCAAGTTCTATCTCATAGCGAACATCTGCAAATGGCTTAACCTGAAGGTGAACATCGCCATGCTCTTCCTTGTCGATGAGATGTACAAGAACGTGAACAAGCACTTCCGCATCACCATCGGGAAGCCCATACCATGGCAGACATTCGACAAGACACACAGCGACAAGGAATGGGCACAGCGTGTCAGAGCCATGGTTTACGAGATGGCCGCCGAGGGGAAATGACGCCACTGGCGGCACACTCAATCACCACCGCGGATACAGGACAAGAGCCAGAGAGAAGACCAGACAAAGAGAACGAAAGACAAAAAAGAATATCAACGGCGGGGAGAACACCGCCCCACCAATAATGAAAAGGCCCGTAGCATAATGGAACAGCCAATCATACCACCCGTAGATAAAGAACTCATAAAGGCCGAGCTGACACCCGAACGGCAGCTCCGTCTGACAAACAAGAGCAACAACCGCATCTATATCATCACGGCACACAACGCGCCGAACACGATGAGAGAGATAGGCCGCCTTAGGGAAGAGGCTTTCAGGGCTGCCGGAGGCGGTACAGGAAAGGAGTGCGACCTTGACGAGTTTGACCTCTGCGAGAACTGCTACAAGCAGCTGATAGTATGGAATCCCGAGGAAGAGGAGATAATAGGAGGCTACAGATACCTTGAGGGAGAGAACTGGGACATGGACGATAACGGACAGCCTGTCCTCGCCACAAGCCACATGTTCCACTTCTCAGAGAAGTTCATCAGGGAGTATAAGGACCAGACTGTCGAGCTGGGACGCTCTTTCGTCACCCTCGGATACCAAAGCTCAGAGAAGGGCGCAAAGAGCATCTTCGCCCTCGACAACCTGTGGGACGGCCTCGGAGCCCTGCCTGTTGTCAACCCGAGGCTGAAATACTTCTTCGGCAAGATGACCATGTACCCCTCGTACATAAGGCGCGGAAGGGACATGATACTCTACTTCCTGAAGAAATACTTCGACGATAAGGAGAACCTCATCATACCTATCAAGCCGCTGAAGACAGACACTCCGGACGAGGACTTCGAGGGAATGTTCAACATGCCGACATTCCGTGAGAACTACAAGATTCTCAACCGTGAGATACGCAGCTACGGCTATAACATCCCACCGCTCATAAACGCCTATATGAACCTCTCGCCGACAATGAAGCTTTTCGGCACAGCCATAAACTACGGATTCGGCGATGTGGAGGAGACGGGCATACTGATCGCCGTGGACGAGATATTCGAGGAGAAGCGCATCAGGCACATCGACTCGTTCATAAAGGAGCATCCTGAATGCCGCACGATAACCTCCGGCCGCAACAATGTCATATACAAGGAGAAGAACGGGTTCTCTCCTGTCGAGTAGCATGAGGCCGTCCGGGCCGTCCGGCTGACGTTTCCATATAGCCCAAAAGCCGCCTGTCTGCACCAGTCATCTGGCAGACAGGCGGCTTTTGCGTGTGTTTATGCCGTGATATGGGCGGGAAAACGAAAAGTACATGGGAGTGGATGTGGCAAATACGATGTAA
>JBJEAW010000103.1:0-98011 GCA_051869435.1 Prevotella sp.
CCCCATTCGGGATTTTTCGTTTTAAAAATGTGTACTTTTCGTTTTGGCGGTTATAAGAGGTGATTGGAAAATTTCATCAACAGATTCATCTGACAAGAACCAAAATACAATAACGTCACTGAACAAAGCACTCGCTAATAATTACTATGGCTCAGAGACTGATGTGTGGATGACAACAGACGGCAAGCTTGTTGTTGACCATAATGGAGTTAGAAATTCCACCTATATATACAGTAGTAAATACGATGCAGTAAAAAGCTGGAAGGCAGGAAATGGCAATAGCACTGAGAGTGTCCCATTGTTGGATGATTTCCTCCAGATAATGAAGAATACCAGCAGTCCTACCAAACTGATTATAGAGATTAAAGAGAAGATAGATGACGTCACATACAATGAGAATGCAGCACAGAAGACTGTGGAGCTTGTAAACTCCTATGGCGTTGCCGATAAAGTTGAATACATCTCATTCAGCTGGGAGGCTTGTAAGAAAGTCCATGCACTTGCCCCTAATGCTAAAGTAGCGTTCCTTAGCAGTGATAGCAGTAAGGATGACAAGAAGACACCCGCAGAGGTTGCAGAAGCTGGACTGACAGGCATAGACTATAATACAGGGCTGATGCATGCCAATACAGGATATTATGATCAGGCGCATAAGCTCGGTCTCTCTGTGAATGTATGGACAATCAACGATACATCGGCGGCTACCACAGAGCGTAGCTATGGCGCAGATTTCCTCACAGCCAACAATCCATCTGAGGTGAAGGCTCTCTATGAAGCTGATGATGTTTATAAAGAGTATTACGAGCTGAATAATAAATAACTGCATAATGAGACGAACGATGAATAAGAAATATATAACAACAATACTTATAGCCGTCTGCTCCTCTCTCATGACAGCAGAGGCTCAGGATGTTTTTCCACAGGACAAGAACGCGGGTGGACTAAGCGACGGGTACACCTTGCTTGATGTTGTCTTCAATGGCGACGGTACAGCAATGAATGCTACAGACGGGACATTGCTTACGCGTTATGGCACAAACAACCGTGTGTCATGGGATGATACCTTCGGGCGATTCAAGTTTACTGGCAATGGAGACTATGCCGGCACACCTAAGGACTGTTTCCAGTGGAACTACACCTCAGGTAATTGGACGTCTATCGAAAATGGTTGCACCCTTGAGGCATTCATAAAGACACCGTCAACTATAGGAACAGAAGAGTCGAAAATTCTTGCAGCTACCCAAGGAGGTGGTATAGCGTTGATGATATCTAAGTCTGCGGCTAAAGCAGATGCATGGAAAGGAAATTACAACCCATCATCAATATCGTTTCTTGTGGGGACGGGTACTTCCAATACATGGTACTGGTGCTCAGCCCCTACCCCTGTCCAACCTGACACATACTATCATATTGTCGGATACTATGGAGGAAATGGTACAGCGGATACGGGATTAGGTTCTGGAACAATGGTGCTCTTCATTAATGGGCAAAAGGTTCAGACAGTAACAAATGTGCCAACTACATGTAATCAGGCTACGTCCAACTCGCAACGTTTCGTCATTGGTGGAGACCCTAGTGGAGACGCAAATGGGGTGGAGGCATGTTTCCCTGGTGAGATACTTTTAGCCAGAGTATATGCTTCACGCAAGACAGAGAAAGAAGATAACAAACAGATAACGGCGCTTTACAACAACATCAAAGTTCGTAACACCGATATCACGGCCGACCTCCTTGATGTCGTCTATGACGGCAGGGGATATGCCTATGATGTCTCTCCGAGCAAGAAGACAATAACGGCGATGAAGGCCCGTACCACTTATCCTGACGGTTTCGTCATGGAGGAGATATCAGGCGTACCGTCTTCTATCACACCTGTAACACCAGGTGGCGTATGGAAGACTAACTTTGACGCAAACTATGGCCGTTTCACGCTTAACAGCGATGATGTGAAATATGACGAAAAGGACACCAACACAAAAGAGTATGGCGGCAACCCCCAGCACTTCTATGTCATGGACTATAGGGACGACTATGAGTTCAAGCGTGTCCAGCTGAATGGCTTCAGCATGGAGCTTGTTGTCAATGACAACTACGACCTCAGCGTAGCGAACACTACGACTGACAATGAGGCGAAATGGTTCGCATCGACAGAGGATGGCGGCACTGCCATGATGACCGGTGACCAGACAACAACAGCGTACGACCGCAACATGGCGTTCATAGTCAAGACGACAGGCAAGGACCATTATATCGGCACAAAGATTCTCCCTACCGACGCCATGGGCGAGATAGGCGCACACTATGCCGCAGAGATAGGACGCGAGGAGGCGAACACCATGACGCAGACCATTGAGGGGCTGCCGAAAGGATGGTACAGAGTATCATGCCAGGGCTTCGTGACAGGAGGAGGCACGGCTAACCTTATAGCCAATGACAATAGCGTAGCGTTGCAGTCAGAGAACTATTCTGTGCTCGAAGAGACAAAGACAGCGCAGCAGAGAACACTCATCGAGGAAGAGCAGAAGATAGACAACTGCCAGCAGTATAACGACAATGTCGCCGCCGCCACACTCTTCGACGCTGACCCTACAAAGTATAATAACGAGGTGTGGGTATATGTCGGGGACGACGGCAAGCTGACCATCGGCATGGTGAAAGTATCGGACGAGGGCCGCGCCTTTGTCGATAACTTCCAGTTGGCGTATGGTGGCGATGTCAAGGAGATATACCTCAGCGCGACAAAGACAGCCCAGGAGACACGCGACAAGGCCGCATATGCCGACCCTATGCGCTTCACACTGCGCCGTGGATTCGCTAAGGACACATGGAACGCCCTGTCTCTCCCCGTCTCTATCCCAGCCTCACAGCTGAAGGCGAACTTCCAGGCAGAGGGCACAACGATGAAGCTCTACAAGCTTGAGGGCATCGACGCTAACCGCAAGACGCTTATCCGCTTCAGGAAGGTTGACCTTGACAAGGCAGACTCTGAGGGTCTCCTTGCCGATGAGTGTTACGTCATCTGGCCGACAAAGATAGCGCCGACATACGACAAAAACAAGCCATATACATATACATTCCCTGAGGTGACGAACAACACATATACCTCTGTCGCTGTGACAACATACGACCCTCTCTACCACTTTGACGGTGTAACAGCCCCAGGCTACACGGCTACAAAAACAAAGGATTACACCACATCGAGCGGAACGCTGAAATATACGGCATATTATGACAAGCCACAGAGTGGTGTCAGCGGCAAGTTCTACATGGTGGAGGACGGCGTGATGTACTACGCCACCTCATGCCCATGGCTCTATGCCTCATACTGGATTCTGGAGGACGTGGACAATGTCAACCCGTCAAAGGACTTCACCATGCTCTTCGACGACGAGACGACAGGCATAGGGTCGGTAGAGAGCCTCACCACTGGCGAGAGCCGTGTATATAACCTCAACGGGCAGATGATGGGCACAAGCGACACGAATGCCCTCAGAAAGGGCGTGTACATCGTCAACGGCAAGAAGATAGTGGTACGCTAAGGTGAGACCTGCCGGTTACTCCACTCTGGTCAGCCGGGCCAGAGGACAAGTATCGCTTAGACAATATCCTGAAATATATTTGACACATCATAACAGAATAATTTAAGTAGTTTGAGAACTTGTAGCTATTCAATAGCAAATAGTAGTTTTCGTGGCATTATCACAATGCCAACCATGGTGCGGCAGGTGGTCATCATGTTGTGAAACATGTTGTCATCGTCAGCGTGACAGTGAACATGTCATGCTCTGCATCATCATTAAAGCCGTCGTGTTGTGAAACATGACGGCTTTAATCGTTATATTGCCAAACAGATGGTTTCTCTTCACACGGTTTTTGTCTTCACACGGATGTCCACGGATGTCACGGAATTTTCCTTTGCCACGAGACTTGTCCGTGGCCCCACTGACCAACGGGAAGTAATTCGACCTGTACGGTTGAATAATTTGCGAATTCGTGATAAAAGCCTCCGTGACAATCCGTGGACATCCGTGTGAAAAAGCCTTGAGACATCCGTGTGAAAATAAACCGCCTGTGTGAAGACACAAACCGCGTGACGCAATCCGAGTGCGTCATCTTATCAGCTCATAGACAGCGTGTTACGAGGGTGTTAGCTATAAGTATTGAATGACAGCCTCATAGGTACTGGATGACAGTGTCAAAGGCTCTGGATGACGGCATCAGAAGCACTGGATGACGAAGGCATGCTGACAGAGAGGCTGTGAGCCAGCCTTCGGGACTACCCGCTCGCACGGTTATCCTGACAGCCCAAAGGCGGCAGGATGTCACGCTGGTGGTGTCGTGGCGGTGCGGCAGCGTGATGTTTCTATACGCCTCTTCCCACTTGCCGGCACATGGTATAAGACCGGGCAGGAAAGACCTCCAGCCAGCAATGAACTTACAATCTGTAAGAAGAGGGCGTAATATGTTGATTGTCAGCACAACACGCAAGAAACGGGGTGTGTAAGCGATTTCACCGAATCGCATATAATAATGTGCCGATATATCACGGACGGCTTACTATTTGACATATGTCAAGCCTAAAAACCTGTCATTATGAAACACTTACGGATTGTCACTTTTATACGTGAAATATAAGCAAAACGGACATTCTGAAATTTTTATATAAAAAAATATGTCATTTTGTTTGCAGAAGTCGAGAACTTTGTTTATCTTTGCAAACAACAATATTTATTAACACACCAAACACCGACCGACTATGAGACGACAAGTATTTGACCGTTTCTCGCTTCAGGCCTTGTCTGAGCTTCATCGCTACAGGGCTGTCATGTTCAGTCCTACCGTTCTCTAATCTTTCGCTTCTTACCACAGGGGGACTACGGTAAGAGGTCTTCTTTTTACGCACAGGATGCGGCTTCACCAGCCATTGTTTTGTGTTGTGTCCTGTTGTGTGCCCCCATCACCTTATTTATCTTTATAATAAAAACAAGTCGTGAGCATCACGTGTTTCTGCCCGAGCCTTATGGCTCAGGGACGGAGATGATGTAAGCGTACCGTGGGGAGGATATCTCCAGGCAGGACCATCGTACGTGTATGGCACCGCCGGCGGCATCCGCCCCGAGACCAAAAAAAACGAAAGATTATGAACAAGCCGACTATCAAAGAAGTAGAAGAATGGGTAAAAAAACTCTACGACACATGTGAGGAGACCATCACCCCTGCCGAGCGCGCCGAGCAGCGCAAGTATGCCATCATGGTGCAGCGTCCACAGGACAAGAAGTTCCTCGTGAAGATGCTCGACGAGTCGTCACAGATACGCGACCCGAAGAAGCTCGCCATGCGCATCAAGACCCTCATCGACCAGTATGGAGTGCCTAAGTTCCTGAACAAGCGCGACACCTTCCTCTTCCAGATCTACCAGCAGTTCGGGTATTTCTTCTGGCCTATCGCCATCCCTATCATCAAAAAACGCCTCAGAATGGACACCTCACGCGTCATCATCGACGCCGCCCGCCCACATCTGACAAAGCACCTCGCCACACGCTTCGACCAGAAGATAGGCCAGAATGTGAACCTCCTCGGAGAGGTCGTGCTGGGCAACCAGGAGGCCGACAAGAGATACTACGGATATCTCGAGGCGCTGAAAGAGCCGGACATCAACTATATCTCGGTGAAAATATCAGGCATCTACGCCCAGACACACGCCCTCAACTATGAGGAGTCGTTCCCTGAGCTGATACGCCGCATGTCAGAGCTGTACCAGGCCGCCATAGACAACCCTTATGTTGACGAGTACGGGAAGAAGCGCGCCAAATTCATCAACCTCGACATGGAGGAGTATAAGGACGCCCATCTGACACTCCGCCTGTTCAAGGAAGTGCTCTCAAAGCCAGAGTTCCTCCATTACTCTGCCGGCATCGTCGTACAGTCATACCTGCCTGACGCATGGGACTTCCAGACAGAGCTTCTTGAGTTTGCCAAGGAGCGTTGCCAGCGCGGAGGCGCCCCGATAAAGATGCGTGTCGTCAAGGGCTGTAACCTTGAGATGGAGACCGTTGTCGCCTCGCTGCGCGGATGGGAGAACCCCGTGCGCCCGGACAAGACCGAGGTCGATGCCAACTACCTGCACATCATAGAGCGCGGCCTGCTGCCAGAGAACTCACAGTATCTGCATGTCGGCATGGCGTCCCACAACCTCTATACCATATCATACGCCTATCTCCTCACACAGAAGTATGGCACACCGAAAGAGACCTTCTGCTTCGAGATGCTTGAGGGCATGGCCGACCACGTATGGCGAGCACAGTCGAAGCTCGGCAACCATGTCATACTCTACACACCAGTGGTGAAGGACGAGCACTTCCTCAACGCCGTGTCATACCTCGTCAGACGTATGGACGAGAACACAGCGCCCGACAACTTCCTCACCCACTCGTTCAACCTCCAGCCAGGCACAGAGACATGGGAGTTCCTGAAGAAGCAGTTTGAGGACGCATACGCCATAAAGGACAAGATACCACACACACCTCACCGCACCCAGAACCGTCTGGAGCCTTACAAGGCCGTGCCTCCTATGGACGAGATGAAGAACGAGCCGGACACCGACTTCGACCGCGAGTGTAACCAGGAGTGGCAGCGCCAGATATTCAAGAAGTGGAAGAAGACGGCCGAGGACACACCTTACATCATCCCGACACAGATAGGCGACAAGGAGGTCACCAACGACAAGCGCCACAAATACTACGACCGCTGCCAGGACGACGAGATAGAGATATGCGAGATGTCACAGGCATCGGCAGAGCAGGTGAAGGAGATAGTACGCATAGCCGACGAGGATGCCGGCGGCTGGCGTAAGAAAGACATCGAGGAGCGTCACCGCATCATGTACGACGCCGCCAACCGTCTCGGCGAGATGCGTGGCGACCTCATAGGCTGCATGTGTGCCATAACAGGCAAGACTGTCGTCGAGGGCGACGTGGAGGTCAGCGAGGGCATCGACTACTGCCGCTTCTACACGACGACGATGAAGAAGTTCCTGAAGCTCAGCGACGTGGAGATAAAGGCCAAGGGCACCATACTCGTCATCTCTCCATGGAACTTCCCATGCGCCATCCCTGTCGGCGGCATCGTTGCCGGCCTTGCGGCGGGCAATACCGTCATCCTCAAGCCAGCCACTGTGGCCGCGCCTGTCGCATGGCTCTTCGCAAAGGCATTCTGGGATGCCGGTGTGCCACGTGAGGCTCTCCAGATAATCATCACCGACCGTGAGGCCCTCACCACCCTCACCACAGCGCCAGAGATAAAGCACATCATACTCACCGGCGGCACAGAGACAGCCCAGGCCATCACACGCAACAATCCGCTCACACCGCTATCGGCAGAGACGGGCGGAAAGAACGTGATGATAATCACCGCCTCGGCCGACCGCGACCACGCCATCATGAACGCCTGCACATCGGCCTTCGGCAATGCCGGCCAGAAGTGCTCGGCCTGCTCGCTGCTGCTTGTCGAGCGGTCAGTATATAACAGCGAGGAGTTCAAGACGAAGCTCATCGACTGTGCCACAAGCCTCAAGGTGGGCAGCGTATGGGATGCCGGCAATATCGTAGGCCCGATGATCACGAACAAGAACGATAAGCTTCTCCACGCCCTTGAGAACCTTGAGCCGGGAGAGTCATGGCTCGTGCCTCCTCGCTTTGTCGACAAGAAGCGCTATATCCTCGCCCCGACAATCAAGTGGGGCGTGAAGCCAGGCAGCTACTCGTTCCGCACAGAGCTCTTCGGCCCGATGCTCTCCGTATGTCCGTTTGACACTCTCGATGAGGCCATCGACCTCGTCAACGGTCTCGACTACGGCCTGACAAGCGGCATACAGAGCCTCGATGAGAAGGAGCAGCAGAAGTGGAAGAACTCTATCATGGCCGGCAACCTCTACATCAACCGTGGCATAACGGGCGCCATCGTCAACCGCCAGCCATTCGGCGGCATGAAGCTCTCCGCTTTCGGCGGCGGCATCAAGGCCGGCGGCCCCAACTACTGCTCGCTCTTCACATACATAACCGACAAGGCCGGCTCGAAGACCGACTACAAGAAGAGCTACCGTGAGGCATGGGAGGCAGAGTTTGCCCACGCACGCGACTGGAACAAATGCTTCGGCGAGCAGAACGCTTTCCGCTATCTGCCGTTGAAGGGTGGCATGGTGCTGCGCCTCTTCAAGGGCGACAGCGACGAGGCTGCGCGCATGATAGCCTTCGCGGCCGCTACCGCCGGCACACCGCTGACCATCAGCTTCGACCCTGCCGACGACCGTTCGAAGGCCCTCGCACAGACCGGCGCGACGCTGTGTAAGGAGAGCCTCGTTGACTTCCTCACGACGATGCCGCTCTTCGAGCGTGTCCGCACATGCTCGCCTGAGATACCAAAGGAGATGTACCAGCGTGCGGCTGACACGAACAAGTATATCGCCACGGCTCCTCCTGTCAAGGACGGACGCGTAGAGCTGATACACTACATAAAGGAGCAGAGCATATCATTCGAGTATCACAGATACGGCAGCATCTCTGAGGTGCCACCCGTTGAGTGACAACAAGAGTGGGGCTCTCCCCTGAATGAATAAAAGGAGAGGGATGCCACATAAACAGGAACGGCATCCCTCTCGCTTTTTCCGGATATGACAAAACCGTGTGGACAACCCCGTGGAGCCCATGGCACCACAGCCCCCCAACAGCCTACAAGCGCCGTGAGGGTATGGGAGGACACTACGGAGACGACGACAGCTGACGCGAGGACAGCTGTCACGAAGAGTGGAACAACAACGAGGTGGCCCTATGAGACGGCTCCATGCACGTTGATAACCAAATGACAGACATGGATGCTGACGCTTCTCTCACGCACTGCAGATTCGCTGACCGCCATTCAGTCACACAGCCCGCTGTGCCCCTTTCATGCAAAGCGGCACTCCACAACGCGACAGCCACAGCATCATCCCAAGCTGGCCCATAGGAACCCACCCTAATTATCACGGAGCACATGTCAGCAGACATGACTCCACTAACAGAGACAGGCCGACGGAATGCGACGCCACGTAAGCCCTGACCTGTCAACTCTAAAACAAAGAAAGGAAAGCAAATGAGAAAAAGATTGTTATGCATCCTGGCCACCATCATGGTCTCTATGGCTGTCACGGCACAGACGATTAACGTCAAGGGCGTGGTAGTCTTCGAGAACGATGAGACCGTCATCGGAGCCTCAGTGATGATTCAAGGCAGCAAGCGCGGCACATATACTGATGTCAATGGCGCTTTTGAACTGAAAGGCGTGAGCCCCTCAGAACGAATCGTAGTGTCGTATATCGGAATGAAATCACAGACACTGCAGCCAAAAACCTCAATGCACATCGTGCTGAAAAATGACGACCAGATACTCGACGAGGTTCTCGTGGTGGCTTTCGGCGAGCAGAAGAAGTCGTCGTTCACCGGCTCGGCAGGAGTTGTCGATGCCAAGCAGCTCGAAGTGAGACAGGTGACAAATGTCCTCGACGCCCTGCAAGGCAATGTGGCGGGCCTTCAGGCTTATTCTCATTCTGGAGCTCCCGACGCCTCGCCGGAGTTCCGCATACGTGGCATAAGCTCAATAAACGCCGGCAACAGACCACTCATAGTGCTCGACGGCGCACCATACGACGGTGAGTGGAACAGTATCAACCCATCGGATGTCCAGTCTGTGACAGTATTGAAGGATGCCGCCTCGAACGCCCTGTACGGAGCCAGAGGAGCTAACGGTGTCATCATCGTCACCACAAAGAAGGGTGACGCCAACCGCACGACAATAACCCTGAACACAAAGGTCGGTGTCAGCAGCCGCGCGTCGAAACGCTATAACACCATCGACAGCCCGGCAGAATACATCGAGACATACTATACCGCGCTGAAGAACTACTATCTCGGCAAGGGACAATCGACATACCAGGCACACATCAATGCCAACAACACCCTCGGCGCCTCGGCCCAGGATGGCGGTCTCGGCTATCTCCCATACAGCGTGCCGGCAGGCCAGATGCTCGTCGGAGACAACGGGAAGCTGAACCCATCGGCATCACTCGGCAACCGCATATACAACGACGGGAAGATATACACCATCATGCCCGACGACTGGATCGACGAGGCTTACCGCAACGCCCTGAGGCAGGAGTATGACCTCAGCATCAACGGAGGCGGCACAAACGGACAGTTCTACGCGTCAATAGGCTATCTCAACGCAGAGGGAATAGCCGTGGCATCAGACTATGAGAGATACACCGCACGCCTGAAAGCATCGTACAAGGCGACGAAATGGCTCAATGTCGGAGGAAACATAAACTTCGCACGCTCGACAACAAACAACGGCGCAGACATCTCTGACACAGAGGACAGCGCGTCGAACAACATATACACGCAGATATCCATGATGGCACCAATCTACCCTGTGTGGCTGAGGGACGGAGAAGGAAACCTGCTGAGGGATGAGAATGGAACAGTAGGCGATTTCGGCGACGGACAGATAATAGGCTCAAACCATGTGCGCCCCTACCTAAGCCAGGTGAACGGCATCGCTGAGGCAAGCCTGAGCACAAGCCGCAAGGTGGCTACAACATTCTCCCTGAACGGATATGCAGACATTGACATCATTGACGGACTGAAGGCAACAATAAACGGAAGCGTATATACAAGCAACTACAACTCAACATACACCCAGCAGCCTTTCTACGGATACGGATTCATGGCCTTTCCCAACGGATACGTATATAAGGACTCGTACAACGAATATACCATCAACCTGCAGCAGCTGCTGAAGTATAACAAGAAGTTCGGCAGCCACAACATCTCGCTCCTCGCCGGACACGAGAGCTATGACTACACAGCCGACGACCTCAACGCCGACCGCAAGAACATGTACTCATACTTCGAGAACCAGGAGCTCAACGGGGCGACGACAATGCTCTCAAACGGATCGAGCAGGACAGGTTACAACACAGAGGGATGGATATTCAGAGCACTCTACGACTATGACTCGACATACTTCGGACAGGTGTCATACAGACGTGACGCATCGTCAAGATTCCATCCCGACCACAGATGGGGCAACTTCTACTCATTCGGCGGAGCGTGGATAATGACCAAAGAGCCGTGGATGAAGGATGTCGGATGGCTCAACACGCTGAAGCTGAAGGCATCATTCGGGCAGAACGGCAACGACAACATCTCTGACTTCCTATACACCGACACATACTCGATAAACAAGGGCGAGGGAAACGACATCTCGCTGACACTGCTCTCAAAAGGCAACGAGAGGATAACATGGGAGACAGTGACAAACATCAACGCCGGAGTGGAGTTTGAGATGTTCTCGTCAAGACTGCGCGGCTCGCTCGAATACTTCTACCGCAAGACGACAGACATGCTCTGCTATCTCTATGTGCCACTCTCACAGGGATATGCCGGATACTACTCAAACGTGGGAGACATGGCAAACAAGGGCATAGAGATAGAGCTCGCGGGAGATGTGCTCCAGACATCTGACCTCAGATGGACCATCAACGCCAACCTCACAGCATACAAGAACAAGGTGCTGATGCTGAACGATGATAACAAGAACAACACACTTGAGGGACACAAGGGATACACATCGGGCAACTACTTCTATGGCGAGGGGCTGCCGATGTACACATGGCGGTTGAAACGCTATGCCGGAGTGTCTGACGAGGGACTCGCCATGTACTACAAGCACGACACCGACGGCAACCTCGTGACTACTACCGTGCCGACAGAAATCACGGCCGACGAGGACTACTTTGACTGCGGCACATCGCTGCCAGACTTCTATGGCGGATTCGGGACAACATTCTCGGCATACGGATTCGACCTCAACGTGTCGATGGCATACTCTGTCGGAGGAAAGGTGATGGACTATGGCTATATGCAGCTCATGACTGTCCCATACTCACAATATACGGGTATGGCGCTCCACAAGGACCTGCTGGGAGCATGGAGCGTTGACAATCCAGACTCGTCAATACCACGCCTGCAATATGGCGACGAGTATGCCGCTGTGACATCCGACCGCTTCCTCACATCCGGCTCATGGCTCGCTCTGCAGAATGTGTCGCTGTCATACACCATGCCCAAGGCATGGGTGAAGACGCTCGGACTCTCAAACGTGCGCCTGACAGTGGCGGGAGAGAACCTCACATACTGGAGCAAGCGGAAAGGTCTTGACCCACGCATAAACTACGGCGGCTCGATAACGAACACGAAGTATGCGCCGTCGCGCACGATAACAGGCTCGCTGAGCATACAGTTCTAAGCGACGGGCGGGAAACACCGAGCCACATCATGACAAGAAATAACATGGGGAGCGGCGACACGCCACCCCATGGCCACCATAAATAAACATGAGCCGGGGATGACACGCCACAAGGCTGACAGCCGAAAGGCCGAGCCGGAGGATGCCCCCATCTGGAACATGACAACAAGGAGAAAGGTAACAATATGACACATATATCCCATCACCACAATACAACGCGGAGAAGCCTCGCGACCCACATCATGGCGCTCGCCGTGGCTCTCACGGCCACAATGGCCGTCACAAGCTGCATCGATGAGGAACAGCCGACCGATGCCGCCACAGCATCGCAGATAGAGGGGTCGAGCACATCGTTCGCCATGCTCGTCAGCGGACTGAACACCAAGCTCATCTCATACAACAATTATTACACATCGAACACCGGCTCGTGGTACGAGACACAGGACTGGGGCTACCCATGCTACATGCTCATAAGGGAGAGCCTGCTCGACGGTTTCCCCATAGCCAACTCCAGCTATAACTACCAGAGCACATACGAGAGCGCAACATACCTGTCGGCATACACAACCCCGATATACTTCTTCTACTACTCGCTCGTGAACACCGTCAATAACATAATAAACGTTGCGGGGGAGAATCCGGCAAACGAGGCGATACAACAGTCGGTAGCCCAGGCACGTGTATATCGCGCCCTGGCATATATGGACCTCAGCATGATGTTCGAGTTCTGGCCGACAGGCATCGCAGAGCTTGACGGCAAGGCGAAGGATGTGCTCGGGCTAACAGTGCCTATCGTGACAGAGAACACGACTGACGAGGAGGCGAAGAACAACCCACGTGTGCCATTCTACGAGATGTACCGGTTCATATACGACGACCTCGCCACGGCTGAGACAGCCCTCGCCTTCTACTCACGCAAAGACAAGAACGAGGTGAACGCCGATGTCGTCAACGCGCTCATGGCACGCTACTGGCTGACACTCGCGACGCGATTCCGCAAATACCCGGCCGACCTGCAGGAGATGGTCGCCAAGGACACGGACAACAGCCTGCACGGAAGACCCCTTGGGATAACAACAGCTGAAGAGTGTTATGAGAAGGCACAGGCATACGCACAGAAGGTCATATCGGCCGGATACACACCCATGACGAAATCCCAATGGCACGACACAACGACAGGATTCAACACAGCCAATAACGCATGGGTGTGGGACATGAGGTTCAGCTCGATAGAGCAGGTGCCTAACTACTGGTGTACGATAATGGGCAATGTGGCCTCTGAGCCAACATGGGGCATGCCAGCATATGCCGGAGGATACCGCTGTATAAGCAAGCGACTGTATGACAGGATACATGACGGCGACTGGAGAAAGACATCATGGATAGACCCTGCCGACGCCGGAGCCACTGTCGTACCAGAGAGATACCAGACACAGCTGCGCAATGCCGACGCGTCAACAAAGGCATCGAACACTAACTTCAGCCGTCTGCCAGCCTACGCCAACCTGAAGTTCCGACCAGGAAGCGGCTCTATCGACGACGACCAGAAGGGACTGCTGTGCGACATTCCTCTCGTAAGAGTCGAGGAGATGTACTTCATCATGATAGAGTGTGAGTTCTATCTCCATGGCCTTGACGCCGGAAAGCAGAGCCTTGAGAACTTCATGGCCACCTACCGCACAGAGGGAACAGAATACAAGAGCACGGCAGAGGGATGGACAGACTTCATCTACGAGATGATAGCCCAGAAATATGTCGAGCTCTGGGGAGAAGGCATCATGTATAATGACTATAAGCGTCTGGGATTGTATATCGTACGCGTCTATGACGATACAAACTATCTTGAGGCTTACCAGTTTGACTGGCTCGGGGCAGGCGTTGCCCCATGGCTTAACTTCTATATACCGGAAAGGGAGCGAAGCTTCAACAAGGCTATGGTCATGAATCCTGACCCTACACCTTATTGCAAGTGACAGACAGTCAGGACTCCCTGCACACAGGAAGCCCGATAAATCTTCAGAATAATCATGTATGGTGGGGCAACAAAGAGACTCCACTGTCTAAAAACAGCATACCATTCATTATGAGAAAATACATATCCATACTCCTCGTCCTGCCGCTGCTACCATTCGTCATGGCCTCGTGCAGCGACGACCCCAACCTCGACTATGAGTCAGGCAAGCCGACACCAGATGGCTGCATGGCCGTCTTCTTCGACGCTTCCAATCCCAGCGAGTATATCCTCGAGCCCGGCGAGGCGACATCCGTCAGCATAAGCCTCTCACGTCTCGACTCCACACAGGCAGCCGAGGTGCCGCTCGTATGCACCAGCGCCGACGCCTCGCTCACTATTCCTGCCAAGGCGACATTCGCGGCAGGAGAGGCTCACACAACAGTGGATGTGACATTCGGCTCGCTCGAGACACGGCATAGATATGCGTTCACCATGGCTGTCGATGAAGCATACGCCGACCATTATGCCGCTACGCCAGGCTCGACATCCTACACGTCGTACATCATGGCGGCGGCATGGGAGGTCGTATCGGACGATGTCACCATGACATGGACCACAGCAGGCATAGAACATACGTTCAAGACACGCCTTGAGAGACTCGGAAGCCTCGACCGCTACAAGCTGCCCGACTTCCTCGGCTCAGGATTGGACATGATATTCACCGCATCAAAGAAGTCAAACTACTCTGAGGGATACTACAAGATAGAGCCCTACACACACTATCTCGACTGGAGCGACGGGACGGTTGACACCTTCGAGTTCTACGACGAGAGGACAGACAACTACGCCTCATGGACAGTCAACGGTGTCACCGTGACATACATGTGCATGATGCGTTCGTATGCCGGCACCGACTATTCATACATATCGTTCAACAACCGTTACGGCATGTTCGGCACATACTATGCAGAGTATGCTGACGGACAGTATGACTACTGGAACTATGTCCGCTTCACATGGTAATCACACCCTTGGCCTCACGTGGATACATACACGTGGCTATGTGTCTCCCCCGCCCCGCTGCTCCTCGCCATCTCTGGAAAGAGGCTGACGGCGGAGGAAGACAACGGCCAAAGCAATATCCCATATACCATACACCCCACTAACATACAAAAACAGAACCATCATCATGAGAATACCTTTCAATCTTAACACAATGCATATAAGGCATATCATCGGCATTGTCATCGTAGCCATCGGAGCCGTTCTCGCCATGACATCATGCAGCGACGACGAGATTGTGAAGACCCCTCTTGACCCTGCCGTGATATCACAGGAGGCACGCACCGTAAGCTCACTGTCTTTCTCCTGGACGCCAGTAGAGGGCGCGACACAGTATGCCTATGAGCTTAAGGACAACGCCGGTGCCGTCGTCCTTGGAGGCATGACACCGACGACAAGCCTTCTCGCCACCGGGCTGGCAGACAACACGGCATACACACTCTACGTATGGGCTTATGCCGCTGTGACAGGCGGCAAGACAACATCGCCCATAGCCACGCTGACAGCCACGACAGACAAGATTGTGCCGCTCGATGCGCCTGAGGCTGTCTCATCGACAGAGAACAACATCGTCACAGTGACATGGCCGGAGGTGGAGCACGCCGCATATTACAGATATACATATACCACACCCGAGGGAGAGACAGTGTCTGGAGAGACTGAGACAAACAGCATAACCCTGACATCGCTCGCCGACGGCGAATATACCATCTATATACAGTCTGTCAGCACAGAGGAGGCTTATACCGACTCTGAGATCTTTGCCGTCACATTCACGTATGAGCGCCAGCGCGAGGAGCTGTGGCGCAGGACAGGCACCATGTCTTCTGCCGACGGACTGGAGTATCAGGCCGATATCGTCTCGTATGATGACGGCACATACGCCGTAGAGGCCTTCCATCAGGTCGGGGGCGCCGATATCGAGTTCACCGTCAATGCCGATAACGGCGAGATGACAATCACCAACCACTACTATGAGTCAGGGGGATACTACTTCGTCAGGACAGGCGACGGAGGGTATATCGCCGCATACACAGCCTCAGAGTACTCGCTCTTCACAGGCAACGCCCTTGCCGGAGAGCTCTACTATTATGCCTATGTATATGACGCCGAGGGCAACATAACAGGCTCAGGATACGACTATCTCGTATGGGGCGACGCTTCCGCTGTGGAGACTGCCGATAATCTCGTGGGTGAGTACGAGGAGTCAACATCTGGCTACGAGGCATTCACTGACCCCTACGGCTGGACAGAGATGAACGAAGAGAAATCAGACGTGACAATAACAAAGATTGACGACACCACGATACAGATATACAATTTCTTCGGATGGGAGGACACATTCACCGCACACGTCGATTTCACAGAGCGCACCATAACAGTAGATGTTAAGGACGACTGGGGAGGATACTACTCCTTCGCCGACTACTCATCGCCGACAAAAGCCGTCGTCGGGACATTCGACGACACATACACCATAACATTCAGCAACTGGACAGCATGGTATATACCATACAACTCTGCGTATGTATATGAGGGAGCCGTCAGTGTGCTGAAGAAGAAATAATCCGCATCCTACCCTCTCTTTAGAGCGTTCGACAAGACCTTAGCTCTAAAGAGAGGGAATGTTACAATCACTACAGGTCTTGATAACCAACAACACCAAGCACTATGAAAAAGATTTACATGTTTATCGCCATCATGCTGCTCTCTGTCTGCACGGCAGCTATGGCACAGGAGAATGAGGCAGGCTCGAGGACAATATCATGGAGCGTGACGGCCAGCTACTACTCAGAGGTTCTCAAGAAAGACTTCCCCTGCACTCTGGTAGCCTATACCGACGGTACATATGCTATAAAGGGCGTGTATGGCTCAGAGGACGACATAGAGTTCAAGATTGACAGTGAGCATATGGTGGAGTGTGAGAATGCGAGCAAAGAGAAATATTATGTCCCCGAGATAGCATTCACAAACTATTACAATGCTCAGGGCACATACTACTATTTCGGTGCCGGCGAATATACCGTATGCGCCTATTACGCACAAGGCACAGGCTATTCTGCATGGGAGGGCGACACCGCCGAGCCTTGCCTATGGTTCTACACATATCTCTATCAGGGAGACACCTATATCGGCGGCGGTTATGATAAAGTCTCATGGAACAAGAGCGATATAAAGAAACAGGAGGCATGGACCGTGACGGCCAGCTACTATTCAGGGGCTCTCAAGAAAGATTTCCCCTGCACCATTGTAGCCTATAACGATGGCACATACGCCATAAAGGGCGTATATGGCTCGGCAGACGATATCGAGTTTGTAATAGACAGAGAGCATATGGTGGAGTGTGAGAATGCGAGCAAGGAGAAGTATTATGTCCCCGAGATAGCATTCACAAACTATTATAAGGCCCAGGACACATACTACTACTTCTATGCTGGCGAATATACCGTATGCGCCTATTACGCCCAAGGCGCAGGCTATTCAGCATGGGAGGGCGACACCGCCGAGCCTTGCCTGTGGTTCTACACATATCTCTACAAGGGAGAGGAGTATATAGGAGGTGGATATGACAGCGTCTCTTGGAACAAAAGCGATGTTTCTTCAATCTCCACTGCCATCACTGACAGAACGCTGTCTGGCCGCATGTTCAGCGTCACAGGCATCCCATACAGCAACGGCAAGAAGATGCCCGCAGGCATATATATCAGGAACGGTAAGAAATTTATCGTGAGATAACAGTATGCCTTCCCTGCCTGATATGAGAGATATCCGGCACACATCAGCCAGCTGATATCATATTTATGACTATGCAAACAGTCCACAGCCTCATTGGGGCTGTGGACTGTTATGGTATTGGAGGTTCACCTGCCTGTCCGGTAAACCTATCATTACCAATCCTGAAATCTTACCTGACAGTAATACACAAAAAAAATCATACCCATCGTTTTGTATTTTCGTCTGCTTTTACTACCTTTGCATTATGTTTGATGCACACCTACTTATGCAGGCAACAGACATCGAAGCATCTGTTTTCCTGTCATTACTCAAACGTTATTCCATGGGGGATATCAAGAAAAGAGAGCTGATTGTCATTCTTGATTGAATGTTACGCTCTGCGAAATAGAAGGATAAACCAATGTGTTAATCGACATCACAAAATTTACAACATAAAGATGCAGAGACTGAATTATATTGACAGACTAAAGGGATTCGCCATACTCACTGTCGTTGCCGGGCATGTATATCTGTTCGGTATGGATCACTCAGAGAGTATATGGCAGGATATTATCGGCTCATTCCATATGCCGCTTTTTATGTACATATCTGGGTATCTGGCAGTTACCCCCCCCCTGTAAATCAGTGAGGGGATTGCACCGGAAGATGTTACGCCTTCTTTGCCCCTTGTTATTCTTTGGAATCCTGTTCTCTCTTGTAATCAGCTGGCCGTCATCTGTAGCAGGAATTGCAGAGAAGACATGGGCATTCCTCATGGCGCCGGCAAAGAACGGGTACTGGTATTTCATGGCGCTTGCTGTCTTTTATATGTCGCTTTACCTCTTCAGGCTTAATCCTCTTTCTTCATCCATGCGGCATGTTCATGAGCAGGCTCTTTCCGCTGACACGCCGACACAGAATACTGCTGTGCGGCCCGGCCGTAGTGAGTTGGCAATCGATATTATTATTGCCGCTATAATATGGGGGCTATTCCTTATCGGTTGGAAATATACAGCGCAGACCAATGACCCTTTCTGTCTTCTTAACTGTGGTAATTTCTATCCCTTCTTCATTCTCGGAGTCTTCTCCCGCCGTTATGGCCTTGTCGGGTGGCTGATACGCCATAACTGGCTATATACATTGTCGCTCGTAGGCTGGCCCATGCTTTTCTTTGCTGATATTCCCCATGGTTTTGCAGACTCTATTGTGCGCCATATCCTCATGCCATTTTTTGCTGTTGCTGTGTTTGTCACTATCTTCTACACACGGGCGGAATCTTCAAGCCGGGTGGAGAATATCCTTGCGTACTTGGGTCGCCATACGCTTGATATTTATGCTATACACTATTTCATTCTGCTTATGATTCGTCTCTCAACAGTTGACCGCTGGTTTGAAGACAGCGGCAATATCTTCCTCTCCATCATATTCACTATGGCTCTCTCGCTGGTTGTGGCCTTGATGTCTGCGATTGTAGGGCAGGTACTACGCCTTAGCGATATATTCAGGAAATATATACTTGGTGGTTGACCGTAACGCCCGCATGGGTGCTCCCCTCGGTTAATGGCTTAGTTATCGGGACCATTGGGTGGATTATTATCACGACACACTGCCTGTCAGTTAATCTTATAGAGAGTCTTCCCGAAGGCTTGGCAGCATACTAATAAAATAGAAGTAGGAAACGGATTCCCGTCAAGGGTCTCCCTTTCCTACTTCTTCTGTTATGACAGCTTGTGTCACGGTTTTCCGACCATTCTGACGGTCCGTGTCACACCGACTTGTTACTTCTCTACGAAAACAATCTTCTCCTCCTTGCGTGGCTTAGCCTGTGGTGTCTCGTCAGGATATCCCATTGTGATGCAGTATATGAGGTCATACCCCTCAGAGAATCCCAGTCTCCTCATGTACGGCTCACACGCCTTGCTGTCTTTCATAAGACGCACGGGGAAAGCCATGCAGCATGTCCCGATGCCTTTGGCCCATGCGGCGAGGATGATGTTCTCGCCTAACAGGCCGCAGTCTATCTGTGAGATTCCGTACGTAGTGTCGTGGGCGATAAACACCACGCATGGGGCTCCGGCGAAGATTGACCCAGTACCTGTTCTCGTCTTCATGCGCTCGTTTCCCTCTGTCGCCGCGTCAGATATCTCCTTGAGCAGCGCGCTGTCGTCTATGACACGTATCTCATATGCCTGCTTGTTCTGTCCGTTAGGGGC
Source organism: Prevotella sp. (assembly GCA_051869435.1). GTDB lineage: Bacteria > Bacteroidota > Bacteroidia > Bacteroidales > Bacteroidaceae > Prevotella. The sequence continues at coordinate 20,284 of JBJEAW010000103.1, forward strand.
ATTGATGCCACAGCGGAGAATCTCGCTGAGTGTCTCGCGGCTTATCCTCTCGCCGGTATATTTGCGTATGCTGCGGCGTGACATGATGACTCTCTCCACTGCCTCGCTGTCTCCTTGGCGTGGAGTGGTGACGGTCTCTTGTGCCTGGCATGATGTGTATGCCATCAGTGCCAGCATGGTGTAGATGATTCTTCTCATGTTTTTTTTGCTTGTTTTGTAGGTTATGTCTTGGGGCTGATGATTCTGCCTGACATGGTAGGGTCGGCACATCCTTGTCATCCAGATGGCTGTCCCCTCAAGCCGACGGCGGGCTATCGTATATACACTGCCGTGCTGCCCACGGCGGTGTATCACGCTTCGCTGTCCCTCACTCGAAATAGAACGACAGGCATATCATCTTTGTCCTCGCCTTATCTACCGAGCGTGCGTACGGCATCATGTTCTGGTCTTTCAGCTGTGAGGCGTGTTTCCCGTCGAGGCTGTTCGTGAGGCTGTACATGAACTTCAGTTCGGGGCGCAGCTTGAAGAAAGGGAGGTAGAAGTCACATCCTGCACCCACCGACAGGTAAACGTCTGACGATTTTAGGCGCAGATAGTCGTTGTCGCGGCTGGTGAGGTTCAGCATAGGCGTTATGCCAGCCACTATATACGGCCTGTGGTTGTTGAAACGTTTCGCGCTGAAGATGATGTCTGCCACGCCAGCTATATATACTGATTTCAAGGTCTGGCGTGCCTCTGTCGGCTCTCCAGTCTCGGTGGGCTTCGTGTGGTTCAGGAATGTTATGTGGCGTGTCCCGAAATATAGTGTCGGCGAGAGGCGCAGGGCGAAATGTGCCGAGAGGCGCAGCTCTCCGAGCACTCCGACCTGGAAGCCGGGGTCCCAGCGGTCCTGGTCGGCAGAGACGAACGACTCGTATTCCATGCCGTTCTCGTCAGTCAGCGTTATAGGGCCTATGTTGTTCAGCTCTATGTCCTGCATGTGGGCTCCCACGACCACTCCGAAATGGAATGGCCTGAGGTCGGTATATGGGCGGTTCTCTACAGTGCGTTCCTGGGCATGGGTGGTGCTGGCGAGCAGGACAGCGAGAGAGATGATGAATATGCGTACGGTTGTCATGCTTCTTTCAGTTTGAGGGGGGGGATGCTCTGTATATCTTTAAGTATGGGGCGGCATATCCCTCTTTTTGTTATAACGTCTGTACAGGCTTTTTATTGTGTCAGGTCATCACGTTTTTTCTCTCATACCTCCCTGTCATCCTTGTCCTTGTATGGGGGCAGCGGCTCATGGCCGTCCCCCTCCCCTTGGTCCATTACAGACAGCAGAAGACCCGCTTCGTTTCTCAACGGAGCGGGCCTTCCTCGTCCAAGAGCATGATATATTGTTACCATCGTCATGGCTATGATTTATCACGAGAAAATATGCTGTGATAAAGCTATGCTCTTGCCGTATTAGAATCAATTATTATTATGAAATCAATGCAAAGATAATGTAAAAAATCCGTATAAAGAAACTTTTCGTACTATTTGTTGTTTTCTTATAGATTACAGAACAAACGTTCTTACATATAGAACATTCTATGTTTTGTATAGCACTTCTGTCAGTTTATTTATTGGCTTGCATCCTTGGTGACCTCCTCTCTCACCTCGTCAATGCCCTCGACAGCGTATAGCGAGCGTGTCGCTGACATCAGCTCGCTGAGCGAATGGACGTAGAAGACAACAGAGAGCTCTACTATCTCGTCGCGTGTCACGGTTGTCAGTGAGTGTATGGAGAGGCCAAGGTCGTTTGTGATGCAGCTAACGACATCGATAAGGAAATGGTAGCGGTCTATGCCGCGTATCATGATGCGTGCGGGATATACGGTCTGGGGGTCGCTGTCAAAGTGGAGGTCGATGATGTTGTCTCCCTGTTTCGAGGCGAGACGTATAGCCTCGGCACAGTTGCGGCGGTGGAGTGTTATGGAGCCGTCGCTCTCGCGGTATCCCACGGCCTCGCCTCCCGGCAGGGGCAGGCAGAGGGGGCAACGGTTGTACGTCTGGTGGTTCTGCTGGGATGACAGGTAGCTTCTCAGTGACCGTCTGGCCTTATATGTCTGCACACAGTCTATCCATTCGGGGTGTGGACGGAAGTTCTCGTCGGTGCCTATCTCCACACAGTCGCCACGTGTCAACACTGTCCTCACGGAGGCGAGGCGACCGTTGATGCGGGCATACTTGGCGTGCATCCCGATGTCATTATGCAGCTCGAAGGCGAAATCAAGGGCTGTGGAGCCTTTCGGGAGGATGATGCTCTCTCCGCGCGGCGTGAAGACGAGGACATCGTCATAGTAGAGTGATGTCTTTATGCTCTCTATGAATCCCTGTCCCTGTGTCTCGCGGGCTATCTCCTTCAGCACACTGCGGAATTTCTCTATCCACGCTGTCACGTTCTCCAATGACAGGCCGCTGCCCACATCGCGTGTCTCGGCACGGCTTGCTATCTCGGCCATGCACCCGAACTGTGATGCGTCAACCATGCGCTTTGAGCATATCTGGACATCTTCCCATACGCCGTGCTCAGAGAGGAGCATGACGTTTATCGACTTGTATGAGTTTTCCTTCGCCTGGTCGATAAGGTTCTGGAATGTCCCTGACTTCTCCTTGTAAAGGTCGGTAAGGAGCGAGTATATCTTGAGGCATACGTTCTTCTCTGTCATCTGCCTGTCGGCACAGTCAGTGAAGGTCACACGGACATAGTACCTGTTGTCGAGATGCCAGAAATCTTTCTGCCTCGCCTTCATCCGCCGCCATATGCTGTACGGCGCTCTCCAATAGACGCGTGCTGTCGCTGTGATGCCGTTCGCTGACAGTGTCCGCTCTACATTGTCTGTAAACTGCCTGAGCCTCTCCTTGTTGTCGGCACGGTCTTTCTCTAACATGCTGCATATCTCGGCATACTGGCCTGAGCATCTGTAGTGGAAGGAGAGATTCTCAAGGTCGGTCTTCACGTCGAAGAGCCCGAGCCTGTTGGCGAGTGGGGCGTAGAAATAGTCAGTCTCTCCGGCTATCTTCATCTGCTTGTCGGGGCGCATGCTTGAGAGTGTGCGCATGTTGTGGAGACGGTCGGCAATCTTCACCATGAGGGCGCGGATGTCAAACTGCATGGACTCGAGAAGCTGCTGGAAATTGTCCACCTGCTTCGACATCCGGTATCGCTCTTTCTTGCGTTTCGTCACGACATTGACAAGGAACGCCACATCCTCGCCGAAACGGTCACGTATATCGTCTATCGTATAGTCTGTGTCCTCCACGACATCGTGCAGGAACGCTGCCGTGACTGAATTGGTGTCGAGCTTCAGCTCCTCGGCCGCGATGAGGGCGACAGAGATGGGGTGGAGGATATATGGCTCGCCTGATTTGCGGCGCTGCATCTTGTGTGCCTCATGCGCAAACTCATAGGCGTCGTGAAGCTGCTGAAGCTGGCGGGGCGACACACGCGGCGTCATAGAGCGGAACACTTTGTCGGCGGCTGAGGCTACAATGCTGTCATAATCTTTCGGCTGGGGATGGGGATTCTTGTCCATAAGGCTTGGTGGGGAATTAGGTGGGAGTTGTCAGGTAAGGGGATGAGCGCGCGGGGAGAGTGTGGTTATAGGAGGACGTGACGTGGCGCGGCGGGCTATTGTATTGCCGGCGGGCTCGCCGCTGATACGGCTGGTGGGGGAAGGTGCCGCTCCGTCACGAGTGGGGTGGATAGGAGGCGGTGGGGCATAAAAGCAAAATTGGTGGGAACGTATGTCATATACGAACCCACCAATATGCTGTTGTCTGATGTGCGGAGAGTGAGGGATTCAAACCCCCGATACCCGCAATGGGTATACCGGATTTCGAGTCCAGCGCATTCGGTCACTCTGCCAACTCTCCTTGTCTCTTGTTGTGGCTATATTGATTTCGACTATATATTAAAAATATAATTGTAATATGACCACGGCATACCTTGTTGTTATTATGCAAATGCAAAGTTACTCTTTTTATTTCAAATCTCCAAACATTTTTTTGGATTTCTTTTATAGGCGGGTTCTATTTGTTAGCTTTAGGGGGTGGTTATTTAAATTAGCCTTAGATAATATCGGCTGCATTTAACTTCGTTGACCGTAGGGAAGTTATTCTCAGAACCCAACATATATGAGAACATTGCCGGCTGGCAGAACTCTTGGGGTACAGCCTCATGACTTTTGCCGGACATCCCAACACCTATTATGGCAAGATGACGAGAGCGTCTGCCGGACAGCGTCCGTATGAAAACAGGGACAATGGGGGTGAGGCCATTGTCCCTGTCTGGGTATTTGTGGTGCGTGGGGGAGAGATGTCCTCACGCTATATTCGTATCATGCCCATCGTCTGAGGCGTAGGCTCTTGAGGGATTTACAGACGGGTGGCGACAGGTCCCTTTGCATCTCAGAGCCGCTATGCTACTCATACAGACAGAGTAGTCTGCACACCTTGTCCTGGAATCTCTTGGCGTTAGAGGCATGCATGACGCCTTGGTTGATGATAGAGAAGCAGATGGTATTGCCGTTCTTCGCTGTCAGATATCCCGCGAGCGACGACACGCCCATCAGTGTCCCGGTCTTCGCGTGCACATTGCCGAGTGTGGGGGCGGAGCGCATACGTCGCTTCAGCGTGCCATCCTTGCCGGCTATGGGGAGCGAGGGGTATAGGTGGCCGTAGATGTCAGGGGTCTTAAAGGCATACCTAAGCAGGAGTGTCTGTAGCTCAGCCGTTTGATAGTTGTATAGCGAGAGACCTGAGCCATCGGCTATGTTATAGCGCGAGGGGTCGAGGCCGACACGGCGTATGAGGCGCTTCATGGCGTTGACGGCATGTGTGGCGCGTGCGGCCGACGATGTCTCTGCCGCCGCTATCTGGTAGAACATCGACTCAGCGTAGAGATTGTCTGACTCTTTCATCATGCGTATGAGTATCTGGTCGATAGAGTGGTGGCGGGTGCAGATGGTCTTTGATGTCTCCTGACGTGGCACATAGCGTGTCTCCCCGAGCGTGTCCTTGGGTATCTCTGACACAGGCAGAACTGTCACGCCCTCATCGGCCAGAGCACTCCTCAGTTTCTCTATGAAAGTGTCCTTCCTGTTCCATGGGAGGGGTGTCAGCACGGGATTGTCATCGTCCCAACACCATCCTTTGCCAAGAAGGTCGGCCGTCTTGAACGATCTGTCTGCCTTTACCATTCCGTATATCGTGTCTATGCGCTCTCTTTGTACAGCCTCGGCGAATGCTTTCATGTCGTCTGTCCCGAAGCGTGGGTCCATTCCTCCTACGGCTATTATGTCGCCTATGAGTATGTGTCGTGGCTCCTTGTCGTCTGTCCCGCCGCATGACGGAGTGTCATAGAGCGCGCCATGGTATCTGAGGGATGTTGAGTAGCGGTATGAGTCGCCGAAGCGGTCAAGGGCTGTTATGGCTGTCAGCAGCTTCATTGTCGATGCGGGGCGCAGTGTCTGCCGCTCGTTGTATGCGTATATGACGGTGTCTGCCGTGAGGTCATAGGCCATCAGCCCTACCTGCGAAGTCTGGAACATGTCTGTCGCGAGGAGGGCAGCGATGCGCTCCTGGACGGTCAGCGACGGGATGGTGTCCCCCACGATGGTGTCTGTGTCGAGAGTGTCGGCGGCGGCTTCAATAGTGTCGGCTGCCAGCCCACCCTGCTGTATGCCAACAGCAACGCTGTCGGCAGACAGCCCGTGACAGACGGGAGTGCCGGACGGTGAGTGGCTGCCACCATCGTATGCATAGGCGAAGGCGAACAGGGAGAGGAGGATATATACATATAATGTGCGTAACATGTCAAGCTAAAGGGGGGTGTAGAGATATTCTTTGGACAGACGAGGATAAGGAGCGTCATCTCGTCAGCGAGAACTTCAGCGAGAGGCCGAAGTCCTGGGTTGTGGTCGGATAGGAGTTGTTTGAGAGCAGCGGCTTGTTGGTCTGGCGGTCGAGGTAGAAGCTCATGGTGAGCAAACGCGACATGGTATAGTCTGCCGAGAACGACAGTTTGAAGGCGTTGTTGCCGCTTGTCGCTGTCGATGTCATGGTCATGATGTCGCGGTTGATGGCTGCCTGACGGCGGTAGCTGACATCGAGGCGGAGGTCAAGATCATGGCTGAATCCGCCACGTGAGCGTGTTGTCGGCTGCTTGTCCTGCTGATCTCTGCTGGCAGAGGTGCCGCCGCCCTTCACACGGCGCTTTGGCGTGCGTGAGAAGAGGTTGAAATCCTGTATCTTATATCCGAATCCCAAGACCCAGTCCTTTGACGTTGTCTCAGAGAGCTGGACGCTTGTCATGGAGAGGTTCAGGACACGTGTTGAGCGGTACTCCATCTTCACAGACATGTTGTTGTAGAATGTGAAGTCAAGTCCGAGCAGCGGCGAGAAGGCCTCATTGATGCTTACCTGCGACACATTGTACATGGAGCTGGGGACAGGAGAGCCTGTCGTGGTGTTCGTGACGAAGCCCAGTCCGTTCATATACTCCATGAATGTGGAGAAGCTGCTGTACGAGCCGACGGCATACACGCTCTTGTAACCATGGCTGAGTGTGACGCTCTTGAAGAGATCACGGAACCATGTCAGCTGTCCCAGACCGCTATATTTCAGTGTCCAGTTAGGTAGCAGGCGCGAGAGTGACGGGAATATGCCGAGCCCGTCGCCCATAGAGGTGTAGGCATTGAGGAACGCCGGCACCATAACGTCGGCGCCATACTGTGAGACACCGCCATTGGCGGGGTCGAAAGGCTGGCCTGCAAGCGAGGTGCCCTCAGGGTATCGGGCCGACGCGTATTGTGCCTCGACACGGTCGCGGAAGCGTGGCAGAGACTCGCAGAAGCGCTCGAATGTCTTCGAGCGGAACCCGTTTGTCGAATTGCCTGTGCCCTCGAAGGCGCTTCCGAGGGAGAGGGTTGTCATGGTGAATGTGCCGGAATGGGTTGTCGGCGAGCCCTCGTACATGTACTGGACGCTCTTGGCACGTGTCATGGTGCGGCTGGCGTTGAGGTCAATCTTGAGGTCGCGTATGGGCTCGAGGGTCATGCGCAGCTGCAAGTCCTCTGTCTTGTTCGTCGTCGCCGGTGTCGCCACAGAGTCGGCATTCAACAGCCATCCTAACTCTCTCGCCTTGTCTATATAGCCGTCGCCGACAAGGCCAAAGGCGAAGTCGAGACCTGGGGACATGATGCCGTCATGCCGTTTCTGTCCGAAGATGTCGCCGACAGAAGGCATGAAGCCCGGGAGCGAGAGCGAGTAGTTGTTGCGATAGGTGAAGCTGACATTGCGCACCATCATGAGCAGACGGGCAGCCGACTGTGCCGTGCGGTACCATTTGAACGACTCGAGGTCTGGCTTCTTTGTCACAGAGAGCTTCACGGTCTGTGCCGTGTCGCTCTTCAGCTTGACGAGGATGCTGTTGTCGTCGGTCTTCTTCACCACGAGAGGCAGCTGTTTGCCCTGCTGTGAGCGTGCCGATACGATAAGGCGTTTCGACTTGCGGTTATGTTTCATGACGATGGCGCTGTCCGGGTAAAGCTTCATCTCCACCTGGGTAGTGTTCTTGTTGAAAGGCAGTGCCGCCTTCGGGTCGTTCTTCTTACCCTTTGCGCCGTCTTTGCTGTCGGCTTTCTCTCCACTCTTCTTGGTGGTTTTCTTCTTCCTGTCGGTATCGACCTTGTATGCCGGACGTTTGTTGAAGCGCTCGTTTGTCTTCTTCAGGAATGGCACATGGTTATACAGCTTCTCCATGGCGAAGGCTCCGTTGAGTGTCACGGTGCGGTTCATGGCCACGGTGTTTCCGAGCGATGTGCCGTCGTCGAGGTCTGTTCCCCGCTGCCAGTTGTATGTCGATGAGTATGAGCCGTCGGCCGTGAGCCAGTCGAATATCGGGATCAGATTGAGAGGCAGACGGTATGACGCACTGACATTCTGTGAATAGTCGAGAGGTGTTCCAAGGTGTTTGATGCTTGTCCAGACAGAGTCTTTCCACGCCTCATAACGCTCAGGATAGAGGTCTTTGTTGACAGCGGTATAGGGCTCTTCTATCTCAGCGTGTGTGGCTGACTGGAAGCTGAACTGGAGATTAGGCGTGAGGTCCCACCTCAAGTTGAAGTCACGGTTCCACAGGAACTGTGAGTTGAATGTCAACGGGAGTTGTGACGAGCCTTCCAGCTGTTCCATGTCACGCTCCTGCAGCTCATAGTAGTTGCGTGTCATCTCGGTGTTGAACGCCACTGACTGTGGCAGCCAGTTCAGTCCGAAACGGCGCAGTATGTCATAATACTTTGATTTTGACTTGATCTTCTTGAACGGCTCGAAGGGCTTATAGACCGGGCTCCACTGATAGTTGAGCGAGCCACGCCATGTGTCCTCGTTCTCATAGACAGTTGTCTCGCCCTGCTTGTGGACATGCGAGTGGCTGTATGAGAACGAGAAGTTGGCGGGGTCGTATGGCATAGGGTGATGCTTCGTCTGTATGCCGACACGCGCATTGGACAACGAGAAGTTGGTTGACGTTGTCTTTGTCACCGCGATGCTCTCTATTGAGTCACGCTCAGTCTTGTCGGCACAGGCGTCAAGCGCGTCCTTCAGGCGCATGTCGCTGTCGAGAGGGTTATACTTTGGCGATGTCTTCTCTTTTGTCACGCTATAGTAAACGGGTGCTGTCACCTTCGCCTTGTCGGGGAAGAACTTGCCGAGCTCAACGTTTACCGTGGCTGAGTAGGATGAGAAATCCTCTGTCGAGCGCTGCAATATGCTCTCCTCCAATCCGCCGAAACCGGCAGAGAGATACTTGCCCGTCACATTGACCGAGCCGAGGTCGGAGAGCTGGACGTTCATATTGCCCTGTGCGGCCCATCCTCCCTCGTTGTTTGTGTCTTTAAGCCTCAGCTCGTTCACCCATACCTCGCCGGCTTTCATCTCTGACGAGAGGTTTCTTACGCCAATGACAATAGTCTTCACTTCTCCCAGGGTAGGGTTGCCCATGATGGAAATACGGTTGTTCGGCTTGTCATCGTCGTATGCGGTGAAGAGCTTGTTGTACGATGCCTGTCCCGAGCTCTTGGCTATGTTGCGCTGCTTCTTCAGCTGTGTGAAGAGGTTGAGGTCTATATCCAGCATATTGTCTTCCGGCCATACGGTGCGGCAGTCCTGGAGGGAGTACTGGTTGTATAGCCCCGGTGCGGTCAGCTTCAAGGGTATCTCATACTCGTAGAAGTTCGACTTATAGTCAGAGCCGAGACGTATGAAGAGTGCCAGCTGGTTGTCGCGCAGGCCTGTGGTGTTGTTCTCGAAGGCATGTGCGTGGGCGAAGAGCTGCAGGCGCTTATAGTTGCGCAGGTCTATCGTGGTGTTCTTATAGACACAACGAGCGTCGCCTGTTGACATGTCTGTGAGTGTCATAGAGAGCGCCTGCTCATTGCTCTGCACGAGCTGTGGCTGGGACGGATCGACAATGCGTGATATGCCTGGGGGAAGGACATAGTTGACAGGGGTCTTGTCGTTGTTCTCCTCGATATTCACTGCCGACACTGACATGACGCCGGTGTTGGGGGCTGAGGGATTGAGGTTCTGCTCATAGACACGCCATTTGCCATAAACGAGGTCGAAGGTGGCAAAGCGGAGCACGACAGGACGCTTGAAGTTGGTCAGGAACATACGCATGAAACGTATGGACGTGAAGTCGTTGATATTGCCCACCTTGGTACGGTTAGGCGATGCCTCCTTGAGCGGTATGCGGAACTGATACCACGTCACGCTGTCCTTATCGCCATTGCGGAGAGGCTTGGATGTCACGCGCTTATCGACAATATAGTTCTCGCCGACACGCATACGGCCGGGGTAGAGCGGCACACGGTACTGGAAATACTTCTCATACTCGTTCAGCGTATAGTCCTGATTGATATCCTCAACGTCAGGAGTTGTCTTGTATGATGTGTCGTACGACTCTGTCCTCTGCTCTGAGTCGGGCGAGTTGCCCTGCGGGCCGTTGATATGTTTGTATCGCTGGAGTATCGGTGTCTGCTGCTGGTCGAATGCTGTGCTGCGGAAATAGCTGTAGTTGTCGGCAGCAGGGTCGTCCATTATGCTGGTGTAAACAGAGTCGGTGGCGGCGTATTTGCTCTGGACAAACGAAATGAAGTCCTGATAAGCGGGGAACAGACGCTCCTCCTCGTCGGTCAGTCCGTTGAATCCTGTGTCCTGCATCTGGCGTGTGCCGGCCTCTGTCGAGAATGCGTATGTCACGGCAGCCTGTGTAGGCACCTTGCCCCATTGGGTCGTGGTGTATGCGTCACTGCCGTTGATAGGCATACCGCTCTCGTAGAATTTCTTGCCGTCGAGCAGGATGTCCTCGCTCACATCGCCGAGGTTGATATAGAGGTCGCCGCCCATGTCGGTGATGTCGTCATAGGCGTTCTTGCCCTCGATGAAGGGGTCGAGCATCCAGAACTCGATATACTCTACGTTGGCAGCCTCAAAGTCTGAGGTGTCAAGCTTCCTCATCATGCCGCCCCACCTGTTCTGAGGGTTGAGGAGATGGCCTCGTGAGTCAAGTTCGGTAGAGAAGTTATACGGGCCGCGCTCGTCAGGATAGAAGGCTATGTTCATCACCGACAGGGTGTTTGTCGCGCCTGTGTATGAGCTTTGGTCGCGATTGGGGAACAGCTCGCTGACATAAACCTCGCGCACATAATGGTTGGAGAGCTGCTGGAGGTCGCCCTTTATATGTGATGGTGTCAGCGACGACGAGCGGCGTGTGAAGAGCGGGTCGATGGTGTACCATGCCATGAGCGCACGGTTATAGCCTGAGCGCAGGGTCTGCTTGTCGGTATGCTCCGGGAAGAACGACGGCACGCTCGACATTGTCCACGATGTCGGTGAGGAGACATCGATGGTCTCCTTGGCATTCTCAAAGTCGTCAAGATATGAGGCGTTGTCCTGTGTCCCGCCCGCTGTGCCGGCTATAAGCTGTGCGAACTCTGCCGACAGCTGGATTGACGATGGCGCTGTCAGATGGAGGAAAGGAAGCTTGTCGAGAATGTTTGTGAGCCATTGCGACTCTTTCTTCCAGTTGAGGTTAATGCCCCACAGGGTATTGTTGAGAGGCTCAGAGCCCATGTTCACCTTTGTTGTCAGCGCCTGCTCAGACAGATGCTGGAATGTTCCCGACATCTGGAAGTCCTTTGAGAAGTCATACTCCCAGTTCAGGCCGAACATCGTCTTGCGCTGCTGTCCGTAGTCAGTGTCGCTCTCTAACGACACGTTGACTGCTGTCCCGGCGTCAATAATGCTCTGGTTGATGATGGTCACCTCGCCGGCAGAGTAATCGACAGTATAGTCTGAGCCCTCTGTCAGTGTCATGCCGCCAGCCGTGACCGTTACCGACCCGCGCGGGACATTATACGCCCCGAGGGATATGACATTGCCCGCTGTGCCCTTGAACTGTCCCTGAAGCAGATACTTGTCTTTCTCCGCAATCTGCTTTGCCACGGTCTTTGTGGAGTCATACAGCTCTGTGTACGCGTAACGTGCGGCACGCTCAGGAGAGACGCCGTTCTTTGTCAGATAGTTATACATGTAGCGGCCGAAAGGCTCGGCGGCGGGAAGGAAGACCCGACCGTCACTGATGGTGTATCCCTCCACATAGTCGAAATATCCGTTCGCGTGAGGCTTGTTGTTGTTGTCAAGACGGTCTGCACCGAGCAGACGGATGAGAGGCGTGCCCTTAACCTGCTGCTCAGGTATATACGTCAGATACACTCCCGCCGTGTCGCTCTGGAACTTCACGTCGAGCCTGAACTTTGTCTTCTCAACATTCGTGGCGAGATAGTAAACATTCTTCATCATCAGGCCCCAGTTGCCCTGCTGCGGGGTGTTGGCAGCGTTCTTCACTGACTTGACGAAGAGGGCCTTCGTGTTGTCCTGGACATCGCTTGAGAACTCGCCCACCTGATATGTCCTTCCGCCATAGGTGTATTCATAAGCCACAGCGAGCACCTGGTCTGTCTGCAGAGTGGTCTTCAGGGAGACATAGCCGAGCGCTGTGTTTATGGTGTATTCTGATGCCGACAGCTGGCGCGCGCGCTCTATCTTCTCATAGTCTGCGCCGCCCACAAGGGCCGCACCGTCGAGTGCCGATGACGCCTGGTCTATGTCGCGTGCGGCCGACAGCTGGCTTGCCATTGTCTGGTACTCTGTGTTGCCACTGTTGTCAGGCGGGAGGTTTGTGGTGCCTCCCCAGCGGTCGTTGTGCAGATTGGATGTCTCGCCGAGGTCGGTAAGGGCTATGATATTGCGTGTGTTGTTTGTTGCGCCCGACTTGTTTGTGACCCATATCTCCACACGGCCTATCTTTATGCCGGTGGTGAGGTTGGGCAGAGTGGCCATGGCCGCGTCATATTTCTCACGGAAATAGTGTGAGAGGAAGAAGTGGCGGTTCTCCTCATAGTTGGCCGCGTCAATCTCAAACGGGGTGTATTGCACTCCGCCTTTCGAGCTGACACTCATGGAGTTTGACTTCTTCTGTGATATCACGGTCTGCAGCTTCAGCTTGCCAAACTGCATGTCGGTGCGTATGCCGAACAGTGACGACGCACCCTGCACGAGCGATGAATTTGAGGGGAACGATGTGTTGCCCGCCTCTACCAGTTTTATTATCTCGTCGTCCTTGCCCTCATATTTCAGCTTGATGTTCTGCTGGTCGAAGTTGAATGTGGCGTCGGTGTTGTATGACAGGCCCATGTTCACCTTGTCGCCCACCTTGCCGGTGACGTTGACATTTATCTTCTCGTCGAAGTTGATGGTCGTTGTCTTGCGGTTCCTGATAGGCAGCGAGGGGTTGTCGATGTTCTTCAGCGTGGCTCCGAACTTCAGCTCTGCCGTACCACGTGTCGTTATGCGCACTCCGCCAGGGCCGAAAATCTTTTCTGCCGGGCCGAGGTCAAAGTGCATGTCAGAGAAGTCGAACTTCTCCTTGCCTTTCGCCTCGTATATCTCTGCGTTCTTCTGGCGGTAGAATTCCGAGCGCTGTTGCTTGCCTACATATTGCAGATACTCGTCGAGAGTCATCATGATAGGCGCGTCGATGTATGTCCCGCCAATCTTGTAGCCGAAGACATACCTCTCGGTAGAGTCGTTATACTCCACTTTCTGCTGGAGGTTCTCAGGACGTTTGAGGTCGGCAGAGCCTTGTGAGAGGTCGTCGAATGTGACAGGTGTCGTGCGCTGTATTCCCCACCGTGGGTGGAGCAGAGAGTCCGGTATCTCCTCCGTGTCGAGCTTTAGTATCTCGTCAAGCCTTGTCGTCAGCGAGTCTTTCTCTTCTTTCTGTGTGTTGTTGTCCTGGCCTGTGACGCCGGCCTGCTGTCTCGCATCCCTCTGCGTCTGGGCTGGGGTGCGTCCGTTCTGCGGCCTTCTGTTCTGTATAGGCCCCGTCTGCTGGCCATTGGCTCCCTGCATTCTGCTTACAGGGACTCCACGCCTCGTGTTGACATCCTGAGGTACAGACATAGCATATGCTGTCAGCACCGTAAAGATGCTGACAGCAATCCATGCGAGTATGTTCTGTATTCTGTTGGATTTCATCCGACTTTTTTCGCCATGGCATAGTCTGAGCAAGCTCCGCCTCTGCCCATTTGGCTTATCAAAAAGTTCACTTTGCTATTCGCTGCGTATGCTGGCATGTGGGGTGGGTGGGGGCTTTTGTCATATTTACAGCCCCACGCCTCTCATTCCCGGCAGGGCATCCCGACATTTCTTGTTCATTGCGGCCAACGTGATAAAAACCTGAAAAACATCCTTGCCTTCATGCCATGACGGGGCGGCCGCGTCATTTTATCATCTTCAGAGCCTGCTTTATCACCTGCTCCACCGGTGTCTCCGGCGCCTGTGTCAGTATCTCTGTTATCACCTTTGCCGATGGAGCCGGCGGGAATCCGAGGGCTGTCATCGCCGCCACCGCCTCGTCCCTTACCGCGCCGTTTATGTTCGACGCAGCCCCTGTGGCCGGTGTCGCGTGCAGCTCAGACGCTATACCGAGTGTCACAATCTTGTCCCTGAGCTCCAGTATGATGCGCTGTGCGGCCTTCGGGCCTATGCCTTTCACCGTCCGCAGCATCTTCTCGTTGCCCGAGGCGATAGTGTTGCAGAGGTCGCCGGGAGTTGTTGCCGACAGCACCATCCTCGCCGTATTGCCTCCGATGCCGTTGACAGTTATCAGCAGACGGTACAGCTCACGCTCCTGCTTGGAGGCGAAGCCGAAGAGGGAGAACGAGTCGTCACGTCCTCCTGTCACTAACTGCTCGTGGACAAAAACCTTCACCTCGTGGCCTATGCCCATTTTTTGTAGCGCGGTATATGTGTTCAGGGTTATCGCTAGGGCATATCCCACACCGTGAGCCTCGACGACAGCCAAGGCTGGAGACAGCTCGGCCAGCTCACCCTTTATATATTCTATCATTTTGAAAGCATTTTATGTGATTCACCTTACACACGTCATATTCACGAGCGTAAACACATATTATAACGTAAAAATACCCTTAATATTGTGTTGCAGCGCGTTTTTAATGTTAAATAATTATATTTTTACATATAGTATAAGCTCAGGACAATGTGTGATAATTAGATTTTTACTAATTTTGCCGTTCGGAAAAACCATGTGCACCCATGCCTCCTCTTTATGGTATGCACATGCTGGCAGACAATCGAGGTGGGTTCTACCAATTCGCTTTGTCAGATTTCGGAATTATTTTCGAGGTTAAATTGCAAGTTGAAGATGGAGCGTAGCGGGCTACGTGACCGATGCGACTTACAATTTGAACCGAAAAGAATCCGAAGACGGCAAAACGTCAACCTACAATTAACAAATATCGTGACGGTGGGAATTATTAGAACACACCTCAATAATATCAAACATAAAAGGAAAATGAAAAAGATCAGAGCCGCCGTAGTAGGTTACGGCAACATCGGGCGCTTCACACTTGAGGCCCTTGAGGCAGCCCCAGACTTTGAGGTTGCAGGCATCGTACGCCGTCAGGGAGCAAAAGACTGCCCGAAAGAGATCAGCGACTATCGTGTCGTGAGCGACATCAGAGAGCTTGAGAATGTCGATGTGGCCATACTTGCCACACCAACCCGCTCGTGTGAGGAGTATGCCAACCAGATTCTGCCATTAGGCATCAACACCGTCGATTCGTTCGATATCCACTCTGCCATACTCGGCTACCGTAACCGTCTCGACAAGATCAACAAGGCCACAAACACTGTCAGCGTCATCGCCGCTGGCTGGGACCCAGGCTCAGACTCTGTTGTGCGCACCCTCATGGAGAGCCTTGCGCCTAAGGGGTTGTCATACACCAACTTCGGTCCCGGCATGTCTATGGGTCACAGTGTCTGCGTGCGCTCTAAGGCCGGAGTAAAAGACGCACTCTCTATGACCATCCCTCTCGGCGAGGGAATACACCGCCGCATGGTATATGTTGAGCTTGAGGACGGCGCATCGCTTGACGATGTCACTGCCGCTATTAAGGCCGACCCTTACTTTGCATCAGACGAGACACATGTCTTCCAGGTGTCATCGGTGGATGATGTCCGCGATATGGGTCATGGCGTACACCTTGTACGCAAGGGTGTGTCGGGCAAGACACAGAACCAGCGCCTCTCTTTCGACATGTCTATCAACAACCCTGCCCTCACAGGACAGGTGCTTGTAAATGTGGCACGTGCCTCGATGCGCCAGCAGCCCGGCTGTTACACGATGATAGAGATACCTGTCGTCGATTATCTCGCTGAGGATCGTGACTCGGCTGTCGGCCGTCTCGTGTAAAGCGTCTTCATACGGATAGAGGCCCTACCGCCTCTGTCGCGCCAAGTGACTTTTTTGAGCATTACTAAACATACGATACCCAAACCTCTCGTGGCAGACATCTTCTGCCACCGGTGGTTTGGGTATCGTCGTTTTCTGTGTGTTCCGGGCCGGTGACACGGGTGTCCTTCCTGGCGGACAGGCTGGGGGCATGGCACACCACCGGCTGTGAAAGCGATGGCAGCAGGAGACATGGTGTTTCTCCATGCGCTTGTCCCACTGGTTTTTCCACCCAGTACTTGTGGACTTGCTTCTTAGTACGTATGAGCCCCTCATACTGTACGTATAACCCTGTCATCCAGCATAAACAAGAACGCCGCTTCTTATCTTCTGACAATGGGCAAGGGGCTGCCCCCCTACCAATACCAGCTCTTGGAGAAAACTGGCCTTACAGTTCCTTAAGCAGCTCTATCATCTCCTCCCGGCTCATGCTGGCACTCACATCGCCACCCTCAAGCAGGGCATCGGCCATATTCTTCTTCGTCTGGTGGAGGGCGACAATCTTCTCCTCGATGGTATTGGCGGCGATGATGCGATATACTGTCACACGCTTCCGCTGTCCGATACGGTAGGCACGGTCGCTGGCCTGGTCCTCAATGGCGGGGTTCCACCACGGGTCGAGGTGTATGACATAATCGGCGGCGGTGAGATTCAGGCCCAGTCCGCCAGCCTTCAGACTGATGAGGAATAGCGGCATGTCGCCATGCTGGAACTCCTCAACCAGTCGTATGCGCTCCTTGGCGGGAGTTGCTCCGTCAAGATAGAGATAAGCCATTCCCCTCTCGTCCAATGCCTCACGTATCAAAGCCAGATGGGATGTGAACTGGCTGAAGACCAAGGCGCGGTGATGGTTTGAGCCGAGATTGTCCGTCAGCTCCATAAAGCTGTTGAGCTTTGACGACTCTATCCGCATCTTCTTCTCCACCAGACGCGCGTTGCAGGCGGCCTGTCTCAGGCGGGTAATCTCGGACAAAGCCTGCATGGCCGTGGCGTCCTTGTCTTCCATATTGGCCAATGCCCGCTTGCGGAGGTTGTCATAGAAAGCCCACTCCTCTTCCGAGAGGTTCACTCTAAGAGTAATCTCTGTCTTCTCAGGCAGCTCGCTGAGCACATCATTCTTTGTGCGCCGTAAGATGAAAGGCGTTATAACCCTCTTCAGCAGCCGCTGGCGCTCCTTGTTGTGGTCGCGTTCGATGGGGAGGAGGAAGCGGTCGGCAAACTCCTGATAGGTGCCGAGGAGATGAGGATTGGCAAACTGCATGAGATTCCACAGCTCGCTGACATGGTTCTGCAATGGTGTGCCTGTCAGCAGCAGACGGAAGTCAGCCCGCAGCTCCATCGCCACCCGCGACATCTTCGTCTCCTTGTTCTTAATGGTATGGGCCTCGTCGAGTACGACAGTATGCCATGTGCGCGAGCAGAGGGTCTCTTCTTCTGTGATAAGCAGTCCGTAGGTAGAAACGACCACGTCGAATGCCTTAGCCTCCTCAACCACGCGTTTGCGGTCATCGCCGGCACGGTTTAGCAGGAGGACATTGAGGCTGGGGGCGAAGCGTTCCACCTCTTCCTTCCAGTTGAGTATGAGCGAGGTAGGCACTATGACAAGCTGTGCGCCCCCTTGGGCGCGGCTCAGCAGCAGTGTGATGGCCTGCACTGTCTTTCCCAGTCCCATATCGTCGGCCAACAATGCGCCAGCTCCCCACATCGCCAGACGCGACATCCATACATATCCTTCTTTCTGATAGCTGCGCAGGTCAGCCTGTATATTCTTCGGAATCCTGATATCGGCCTCCTGCGACTCCTTTATGCGGTTGACAAGAGTGGTGAAGCCATTGTCGGCCTCAACGTCCATTCCGCTGTCTGCCAGTCCCTCCAGTTGCTGGGCGTTGAACGTTGAGAGGCGCATCGTGTCACGATGGCGTGAGGCAAGACGGCCAATGCTCTCGATATGGCGGCGCAGCTCGTTGCTTATCCTGACATACTCCTTGTCGTCAACTCGTATGAAACTGCCCTTGGCATCAGCAAGACGATCCATGAGGTCGGCTATCTTCAGGCGTATCTTCTTGCTGACGGCCACCTCGCCTGTCAGCTCAAACCAGCTGGCCACACTGTTAATTGAGATGTGGAATGATGATGGCTGCAACGGGGCGTGACTAACCTTGAGACGCTCGCCCTCAGGCCACTCCATCACACAGCTCTCGCCCATATCCCTCAACCTCTCAATCAGTTCCAGACACTCCCCTGCCCTTAACATCCAGGCGTTGTCCTGATAGCTGTCCTCTTCATAGTCAACCATCAGTGCCTTTACCGCATCACAGTTCTCTTTCTCTTTCTTCAGATTGCGCCTGGTCTGCACCTGTTTCCCGTCTATGACTGTGGTAATAACCTGCATCCCCTTGCCAGGCTTGCATACGGGAGGGACTTTGCCGAAGGGTCTCACCATGACTGAGCACCGTATGGTGTCGCCCACGGGCTGTAGCTGCACCACTGTCTCAGAGTGGGATGTCGTCGTGGCGATGCTGTCGCTGTTTTTCAGCAGGTCGCTCATTACTATCATCGGGCCGCTAAGAGCCTCAAGCAGAGAGGTAAGCTTTTCTTTTGACTCTTTAGGCATACGTGTCTGCCTGAGCACCCGGACAATCTGCCTGAGATTATTGTCCATCTTCACAACCTTTATGCTATGGCCTCTCTGGTGTGAGACCCAGTAGTTGCCGCCATAGTCACTGCCATCAACGTCTATCTGTATGTTGTATGTGTCGCCATTGAGGCTAACACCAAGCTGCGGCTTGCCCATCACTACCTCAAGATGGCGGTTGGTTTCCGCGTCAAAGACTAAGGGATGGCCCACAAGCGCGGCGATGGCCTCGCCACCCTCCAGCTCATAGGATGTCGTGCCATACCATCCATAGGAGTAACATGTGACACAGGCCGCCACAGCCTTGTCCTCAGGCTTCATGCCCTCAGTCTTGCCTTTCGAGAAGTTCTCAAGCGACACATTGCGCCCTGCTGTCCAGTTGATGCCATCCTTGCTCTTCTGCACCACAGGCGTTATGGTGTTGCTATGCGTGTTGACTTTATATATGATGCGCGACTGGCTCGTTTTTCTTACGGCAGAGCCTGCTGCCTGTCCCGTAGCCTTATGGCAGAGTCCCATCAGCTCGTCGAGCCTGATGTCCCATTCTGGTCTCTCTTTGTATGGCGGCAGTGTGGGGTGCATCCCTGTGCGTCGTCTCAATTCGTCTTTCTCTCCCTCCAGCCCAGGCAACACGTCTGACAGCTCCATCTTCAGCAGGGCGGAGGGGAATCCCATCACTCTTCCCATCCACTCCGTACGGTATCTCGCTGTGTCAAGATTATAATGCTCCAGCGCCAGCAGCGTGAGGGCAGAAGCTACAGGACGGCAACTGTCGCTATAGGCTCGCGAGACAGATATGGATCCCTTGTCACCCTTAGCTATCCTTAGGATAACATCTACGGCAGGCATACCAGAATAAGCCAAATCTTCTGATTTAAGCAGTGCCCCGATCTTGGTCTTGGACGTTTCCTGCCCACAGTAAGCCATAGAGACGGCATAATAGAAATCGAAGATGTCAATATGGAAGAGTTTCCTTCCTGTCCCTCTCAGAGCTGAGACAAACAATTTGAATGCCTTGGCATAGTCGCCCTGCTGAAGGAGGGTGACTGCTTCATAACACTGCCCGAGGCGTGTGTCTCCCCCGGCCATGCGTGCCCCCTCTGTGATGTTCCCCTTACGAATAAACTCGTCATATATGCCTATGAGGTTTTTCATCTTGACTCTTTTCTCTGCCTCAACAGAGGGATTGTCTATGATAACTTCTTGCACGGCCTGGAGAGTAGTGTCTGTGAACAGGAGCGACTCAAGGTCACCTGAATATTTCTCTATAAGCTGCTCTGCCCATGTCTTGCTATAGGCAAGATGCTTCAGGATAGGGAATATCGCGCTCTCATCCCTTAAATCAAGCAACACCCTGTTACAGAAAGCGTCACTGAAAGAATAAGAAGACTGGTTAATCACAGGGGGCAACAGAGGCTCGTAAGGCTGGTTGTTGAAATACGCATTGACAGCCTGCGAGCAGGCAAGGTGCACCCTGTGCCGGCTTGAGATGTTGACAACTTGTTTGGCTCTCAGGCTCTTGTAAGTCTTCACGTCCATGTTCTTCATAATCTCCAGCCACACCTTGGGCACTAACGAATAAGATGGTACAGTCGGATGTTCGTCGCTGATGACTATCTCCTCTTGTAGAAACGGGGTTAGAAAGGGGCCAGCGCTTTTCATCTTAATGCCTAAAGCCCTGGCACAGCTCAGTATCTCGCCTTTAGACAGTTTGGTACAACAGACTGCCCACAGCTGGAGCACGGGATTGCAGACATATTCATTTCGTTCCATAATCGGGGATATGCTAAGTCAAATGGATATTATTATGGTATATTCTATAAATCAGTTATTTCAAGGATGTCACATACAGCTATACGTCACACGCAAGCGCGACACTTTTGCAAAATTATGCATATTTCTCCATATTCCCAAACCTATTTCCTATTATTTCGCCCTGTATAGGAGGAATAATTCCAATATCTGGCAAAGGAAATCACAAACAGCGAAATCCGCCATGTCAACTGTCTTTACAGCTGGCATGACGGGTTTTGTATATCCCACAAAAGGTAATGACGGGGAGGCAGGATTATTCTGGCGGCCGACGCATGATGCTGGCGACGGGAGAAGAAAAGCCTCCTTCTGTGTGCCTCGTGTGGTAATGGATGGCCTTACCGTTTGTGGATAGCGGGCCGTGAGGCGGTTACTTGCGATAATCGTCAAGGTCGGCAGGTGTGGCGCTCATGACGAAGTCATAGTGGCGCTCTACCTCTGAGGCTACGTAGCGTGTATATACGCGTGCCGACTTAGCGAAGAGCTCAGGAGCCTTTGTGGCGTCGCCGATGAGGAGGAGAGCCATGATGCAATCGGCTGCCATCTCATAGAGGTGGCGTATGCAGAGGTCCTTGAACTCGTCGTTCTTCTGCTCGTTGACGTATGCCACAGCCTCGTTATACTTCTCGGCCATCTTCACGACACGCTCCTTGAGAGGCAGGAACTCCGCGCCACACCAGTCTTCCCGGCCTACGCTTGCCGGAGCCTCGCCGGTCTGTATCATGTCGTTGATGACCTGGCTGTAGAATCCGTTGGTTATGTAGCGTCCGGCAGCGACGGTCTGGAGCTGTGTGGTGCCCTCGTAGATGGTGAGGATGCGGGCGTCGCGGTAGAGGCGCTGGCAAGCGTACTCGAGCATGAAGCCTGAGCCGCCATGAACCTGTATGCCGTCGTACGTGTTCTGGTTGGCATACTCAGATGTCATACCCTTTGCGAGCGGGGTGAAGGCGTCGGCAAGCTTTGAATATACCTTACACTCCTGACGCTCCTCGGCTGTCAGCTTGCCACCCTCGAGCTTGCGCTCGCGCTCTATATCCTCGATAATCTTATAGACATCGACATAGCGGCTTGTGGCATAGAGCAGGGAGCGGCCAGCGTCGAGCTTGGCCTTCATTGTGGCGAGCATGTCATAAACGGCAGGGAAGTTGATGATGGCCTTGCCGAACTGCTTGCGGTCCTTGGCGTATGCGAGAGCCTCGTTGTATGCCATCTGGCTGACACCCGTTGACTGGCCCGCAATGCCGAGACGCGCGCCGTTCATGAGGCCCATGACATACTTTATGAGGCCCATCTTACGGCTTCCGCAAAGCTCGGCCTTAGCGTTCTTATAGACGAGCTCGCATGTCGGAGAGCCGTGTATGCCAAGCTTGTTCTCTATGCGG
Source organism: Prevotella sp. (assembly GCA_051869435.1). Classification (GTDB taxonomy): domain Bacteria; phylum Bacteroidota; class Bacteroidia; order Bacteroidales; family Bacteroidaceae; genus Prevotella. The sequence goes on from JBJEAW010000103.1 coordinate 42,020, forward strand.
CGCACATCGACACCGCCCTGACGCTTGTCGTAGATGAACATTGAGAGGCCGCGGCCGTCGCGCGTGCCTTCCTCTGAGCGCGCGAGGACAAGGTGTATGTCGCTGTCGCCGTTGGTGATGAATCGCTTGCAGCCGTTCAGCCGCCAGCAGTCTTCCTTCTCGTCGTATGTGGCCTTGAGCATGACTGACTGGAGGTCAGAGCCGGCATCAGGCTCTGTGAGGTCCATAGACATGGTCTCGCCCTCACAGACGCGTGGCACATAACGCTGGCGCTGGTCCTCATCGCCGAACTCATAGAGCGTCTCGATGCAGTCCTGGAGCGACCATATATTCTCGAAGCCTGTGTCGCCGGCGGCCACCATCTCGTTGATGGCTGAATAGACGGCCATCGGGAAGTTAAGGCCACCATAGCGGCGTGGCATGGTGACACCGTTCAGACCGGCCTTGATGACAGCGTCAAGGTTCTCGTAAGTCTTTGACGCATATATCATACGGCCGTTCTCACAGCGTGGACCCTCGGCGTCAACCTCCTCGGCATTAGGGGCGATGATATTGGCTGTGACATCGCCGGCGAGCTCAAGGACACGCTTGTATGAGTCCATCGCGTCGGCAAAGTCGGCCGGAGCGTAGTCATACTTGCCTGCATCGGCAAAGTTGCGCTCCTTCAGTTCTACTATATGCTTTATGAGAGGGTGGTTAAGATAAAACCCTATCTCTGGATTGTCTGTATAGAAATTAGGCATCTTCTGTAGATTTTTATTATTGTCGGGCGGGGGATGTATAGGCATCGCTGGCTTCATGTGGCCACCATTGGGCCTTCAACCACCCCGCCTTTAAATATGTTCTGGTTATAGGAGTAAGCGGATGTTACTTCGTGTGCTGCTTGTAATACTTTATAAGCTTTGGCACCACATCCTCTACAGTGCCGTTTATGACATAGTCGGCGATGGTGTTGATAGGAGCGTCAGGGTCATTGTTGATAGAGATGATGATGCCTGAGTCCTGCATTCCGGCTATATGCTGTATCTGGCCTGATATGCCACACGCGATATATACCTTAGGGCGCACGGTGACACCTGTCTGGCCTATCTGGCGGTCATGGTCAATCCATCCGGCATCGACAGCGGCACGGCTGGCGCCAACCTCGGCATGTAGCACCTCGGCAAGCTTGAAGAGCTGGTCGAAACCCTCCCTTGAGCCTACGCCATAGCCTCCGGCGACAACAATCGGCGCGCCCTTGAGGTTATGCTTCGCCTTCTGGACATGACGGTCGAGCACCTTCACCACATACTCTGTCTCTGGCACATACTTGGCCACGTCGTGGCGTATGACATCAGCCTTATAGTTCTCGTCGAGTATCTCTTTCTTCATGACACCCTCACGCACGGTGGCCATCTGCGGACGATGCTCGGGGTTGACGATGGTCGCCACGATGTTTCCGCCGAAAGCGGGGCGTATCTGGTAGAGCTGCTGCTCATAGTGCTTGTTGACCAACTCGCCGGCCTCATTCTTCACCTTCATGTCAAAATCGCCTATCTCAAGCTCTGTACAGTCGGCCGTCAGACCGCTGAAGAGGGCCGAGGAGACACGTGGGCCGAGGTCGCGGCCTATCACCGTGGCACCCATGAGGCATATCTGTGGCTGCTCTTCCTTGAAGAGATTGACGACAAGGGCCGTATGGGGATTGGAGGTGTATGGGAAAAGTCCCTCCGCATCGAAGATGTGGACACGGTCAACACCATATTTAATGACTTGCTGCTCTACACCCTCAAGGCCTGAGCCGGCTATGATACATTCTAATTGCACGCCAAGGGTATTGGCGAGCTTGCGTCCTTTGGTAAGGAGCTCGAGGGCCACATCCTTCACCTGCGTGCCCTCTATTTCGCAATATACGAATACGTTGTTCATTTGATATTCTGTCTCATACTGTAGCGCGACGCCTCGTGTGCGGGCGCGGGCGCTGACACCCTGCTGTGCCACGCTGTGGGAGAATGGCACTTGGGGATTGTGATGAATGATTATCCTATTATCTTCTCGTTGAGGAGCTCCTGCACGAGGCTGTCGATATCCTCGTCAGCACCTGTCATGGAGCGTGACTCCTTAGCCTTGAACACGATGTTCTTGACGGCCTTGACATTGGTAGGAGAGCCGGCCTTGCCTATCTGCTTAGGGTCGCAGTCGATATCGGCAGCACCCCACTGGGTGATGTCAAGATATGGCTTCTCGGCGAGGAGCGTCTCAAGCGCCCCGGCGTTCTCTGGTGTGCGCTCTGCCTTGACAGTGGCACGCTTGTACTTCATCACACGCTTCGCATTGCGGGGACGGCATAGGGCGGCAGAGCCGTTGACCGTGACAACAAGAGGCAGCGGAGCCTCGACAGTCTCCACACCACCGTCGATATGACGCTTGACGATGATCTTCTTCTGCTCAGGGTCGAGAGAGAGTATCTCCTCAGCATATGTCACCTGGGTAAGGCCGAGCTTCTCTGCTATCTGCGGACCCACCTGTGCCGTGTCGCCATCAATAGCCTGACGGCCACCGAGAATGATATCAAAATCGCCTATCTTGCGTATTGCCTGTGAGAGGGTGTAGCTCGTGGCGAGAGTGTCTGCACCACCGAGAGGACGGTCTGTGACAACGTAACCGTAGTCTGCTCCGCGGTAAAGGGCCTCACGGATCACTTCTGCAGACTTTGGCAGACCCATCGTAACGACAGAGATTGTCGAGCCGGGGAATTTATCTTTCAGTATCAAAGCCTGCTCCAATGCGTTGAGGTCTTCAGGGTTGAAGACAGCAGGGAGAGCGGCACGGTTGACCGTACCCTCCGGAGTCATGGCATCAGGACCCACATTGCGGGTATCAGGTACTTGCTTTGCAAGCACTACAATCTTTAGACTCATGTTATTATGTATATTGTATAGTTATGGTTTCTATATCATAATGAAAGAGTGGGAGGAGCGGCGATGGCTCCAAGAAAGAAGGGAGTGAGAGGCAGAGCGGCTCTCGTCCATATAGCTATATTGGGTACAAAAGTACTAATAATTTTCCGAAGTGGCAAATAATCATCCCGAAAAATGCACACTTGGCGATATTATGTGCACAAAAAACCACTAATCCTATGCCTTTCAGATAGATACATGGCTTATAATGCGACAATATGCGAGGCGGGGGACATTGTCATGCACATGCCGATATTTTCTCGCCATAAGAAGCGCATCAAAAACCACCGAGAGGCAGCACAGGCACCACGGAGAGGAGGCAGAGGGCGAAACAGGGACATGGAAAGGGACCTGGCAGGAGGACTGTCCGGCATCAGAGGCATTAGCGGGCGGGAGGGGCTTGCGGCCCATCTATAGCCGGTGATCGCCTCATACATACATGATAACGAAACCGCAGACACAACATAACACCGTAAAGACTACGAGAAAACAACGTAATTACTCAGTCTTTACAACGTAGTCACCAAGTCTTTACAGTATAATTACTGAGTCTTTACAGCATTACAAAACACCTTTAGCCATATCAGGCTGTAAGAACAGCGTTACAGGAAGGTGCCCACAGACAGTTTGAGAGATGGACGGAGAAGTGTCACCACATGGGGCATGAGGACATATCAATACGAGGACGGGGAGAAAAGGGCAGCGAGACGGCGAGGCAAGACAGGAATGGCATGAGACCATGCAGCATGACAGCCCTACCCTCAGCCTTCGCCGTTTCTGGCGAAGGCCACCAGCAGCACACGCAGCCCCGCCGCCACCATAAACGCAAAGCGGAGAGACCGCCATGTCCATATCCATGGCAGCCTCTCCGCTTCAATTACATGTGGGGCGTGTGGGCTAATATGCTGTCAAACAAGCTTGCGCACGACAGCGTCTCACGACAGCCCCTCTATCTCTCCATTCACGATGTCTATGCGCTCGGCCTGTGGCGATTTGGGCAGCCCCGGCATACGGAGTATAGCCCCGGCGACAGCGACAATCATCTCTGCACCGGCATTGATGACAATATTACGTATATGGACAGTATGGCCTGACGGCGCCCCTGTGGCCTTCGCGTCGGTAGAGAACGAATACTGTGTCTTAGCTATGCAGACAGGAAGGCGGCTCATGCCCATAGCGTCAATAGCGGCTATGGTCTCTTCCGCCTCATCGCTGTATGTCACGCCTGCTGCGCCATAGAGCCCCCGGCATATCTTCTCTATCTTGTCCTTCACGCTGTCAGTGTCGTCGTATGCATACTTGACAGGCGACGGGGCAGCCGCCTCTGCCACCTCAACTACCGTACGGGCAAAATCCACAGCGCCCTCGCCGCCCTCTGAGAAAGAGCGGTTGACAGAGAAAGCGACACCATACGACTCGACATGACGGCGGATATCAGCTATTGTCTCCTCCGTGTCATGGGGGAACCGATTGAGGCATACGACAACCCTCTGGCCGAAAGCATGGAGATTGGAGAGATGGCGCTCCACATTCTCCCAGCCATGGATGGCGAGCGCGGCAGAGGTGATGATAAGGACTGTGGCGGCAGGAGATATACCGGCCTTGCGACATTTGATGTCAAGGAACTTCTCCGCGCCGAGGTCTGCACCGAAGCCTGCCTCCGTGATGGCATATTCGCCATAGGTCATGGCCATCTTCGTGGCAAGGATAGAGTTACACCCATGGGCGATGTTCGCAAAGGGGCCGCCATGGACGAAGGCGGCGGTGCGCTCGGTGGTCTGGACAAGATTGGGGTGGATGGCATCCATGAGGAGCACCGTTATGGCACCGGCAACGCCAAGGTCTTTGACCGTGAACGGTGTGTCGTCGTCCTTAATGCCGAGCAGGATGTTCTCTATACGATGGCGGAGGTCGTCGAGCGATGTTGAGAGGCAGAGGATGGCCATAATCTCTGAAGCGGGAGTGATGTCAAAGCCCGACTGGAGTGTGACACCATCCTTTGGGCCGCCCTGACCTGTGGTGATAAAGCGCAGGTTGCGGTCGTTGACATCAAGGACACGTTTCCAGAGTATGCGCTTCAGATGGAAGCCCTCATCCTGATGCTGGTAGATATAATTGTCGAGGAGGGCGGTTATCATGTTATGCGCCGATGTGATGGCATGGAAATCGCCAGTGAAGTGGAGATTTATCTTCTCCATGGGCAACACCTGGGCATAACCACCACCGGCAGCGCCGCCTTTCATGCCGAAACATGGGCCGAGAGAGGGCTCACGGAGGGCAAGGACGGCACGACGGCCTATCTTTGCCATACCAAGGGCGAGGCCGATGGAGACGGTTGTCTTGCCGTTGCCGCTCTTGGTTGGTGTCATGGCCGTGACGAGGATAAGCTTGGAATGCGCGACACGGTCGCCGTCAATAAGCGTCTCTGGGACTTTGGCCATATAACGGCCATAATGCTCTAACTTGTCATTAGCGATGCCGATGCCTGCCGCTATATCTTGAATTGGGGCAAGCACCGTCTCGCGGGCTATTTCGATATCTGTCTTCATATTTATTTGTGTTGTTGTTTTAGTGTTATCCAGAATAAAGAAAGCGTGTGTTATCCAACAAATAATTCTATGACTGTCATCTGCGTCTGCTGCGGAAGAAAGCCTGCATAAGCTCACGGCATTCGTCCTCGAGAACACCCTCTGTCACCGTTGTCTTAGGATGAAGGGCACGTGGCGAATACTCACGGAAACCACGCTTGACATCAGGACAGCCATAGACAACACGCTTTATCTGGGCCCATCCGATAGCTCCGGCACACATAGGGCATGGCTCTACTGTGACATAAAGCGTGCAGTCGGTAAGGTATTTGCCGCCCAAAGTGTTGGCGGCCGCTGTTATTGCCTGCATCTCGGCATGTGCCGTGACATCACATAATGTCTCAGTGAGATTATGGGCACGCGACAAGACTACGCCACGCGAGACGATTACCGCGCCTATGGGTATCTCGCCGGCCGATTCTGCCAGACGGGCCTCGGCAAGCGCCATACGCATGAAACGCTCGTCGTCCGACAATGTGACAGGGGGAAGAGTTGTGGATAAGGGCATGATACGTAGCGTAGGGAATACGCAAAGATAAAAAATTAGGGGCAGACATGGCTGTCTGCCCCAGTATATGATTAACGATGTGGATTAATATGTAGCGAGCACCTGCTTTGCAAGCTCATTCTCTGGGTCAAGAGAGAGGAGCTTATCGAAGTATGGCTTTGCGGCTGCATTGTCATTCTTTATCTTGAACAGATAGATGCCAAGGTATGTGTAAGCCTCCTTGATGCGCGATTTGTCAGCGTCTGTCTTGACACCTGCTGTCTCGATAGAGCTTACAAGAGCCTCATAATATGGTTTTGCAAGACCCTTCTTCTGGTCAGCATCAAGAAGCTGGATGGTACGGGCAGCCATGAAGTTTGAGTAGTCTGCCGATGTAGGATACTTAGCGATCATGTCCTTGTAGATAGCGATAGCCTTCTCTACAGATGCCACCTGCTCTGCGCCTGTCTGCTCAGCAGCCATATTGCGGTAGATATTGGCGAAGCCGGCGAAGTCATTAGCGTTGGCTGACGGGTTAATCTTCAGATACTCCTCGTACTTGGCAAGCGAGTTTGTGAGGTCACCCTTAGCCTTGTATGTATCAGAGAGAGACTTGAGGACAGCTGCCTTTGCCTCAGCATCCTCTACGGCGTTGTACTGCTTCGTATAGTAGTTGATAGCCTCATCATAGTTCTTCAGACCAGAATAGGCAAGGGCTGCAAACTTATAGTCATTGGCTGTGGCCTCAAGAGAGTCGCTCTGGTTGAAGAGACGGTCAACATACTTCACTGCATCCTCATACTGCTTGAGCTCTACAGAGTTATACATGGCGAGACGATTGTAACCGGCATTGCGTGGCTTTGTCTGCAAGCCATACTCTGCTATCTTCTTTGAGAGGTCGTTCTTCTGGCTTGCGAAAGCTACAAGGGCATACTCTGTCATGTAGTATGACTCAAGCTTGGAGAGGTCAGAAAGCTGAACCTTCTGGTAGCTCTCAAGCGCAAGAGGCATGTAAGCAGAGTTCTTGGTAGCTGACATGTAGTAGATATGGCCTGCCTCCGCATCAACAGGATAGGTTGGATCTACTGTGCGGAGCTGCTCAAGTGTCTGAACTGCCTGCTTTGGGTCACGGCCACGGTAGATGAATGCATACTTCTTATACGCCTCGGCGTTCTTTGAGTCGAAGTAAATGGCATTCTGATACCATGATGCAGCCTCTCCTGGATTGTCATTGAAAACCTCGATATCACCGCGGAGAAGATAACCTGCTGCTGAGGCTTTGTTTGCCTTGATGGCGAGGTCTGCATACTTACGGGCATTAAGCGTGTCCTTAACATCAAGATAAGCGCGGCCAAGCTTGGCTACCTCTACAGCGTCTTTCTTCACAAGCTTATAAGCCTGCTTGACAACAGCCTCTGTTGCCTTGACGTCCTTTGAACTCTTGATTTCCTTGACTGCATCAGCAATGGACACCTGTGCCATTGCAGGAGCGCTGAAGACTGTCAGCAACGCTCCGACGAAAAGATATTTTGTTGCCTTCATAATCATTTTGTTTTAACGGTTTCTTCTATTATTTTTACTCTGTTATCTGTTTGTTCTTAACTTATACATTATTTGAACACGGACGATTGGCATGCCTATGTCCGAAGCATTTGATATGTACTGTCTGCTGTTTCTCTTGTGTCTTGATGTCGTTTCTTATTAAATTAATTTGTCAAACATTATGTCCTCAAATGCTACACACATGGCTTATTGGCATGTGAGACAACGGTCTCTTTACCATTATGACAACAACCGGAGATAATAGTTTAATTATTGTCACTCTGTTTTAACGTTAACTTTTCTAAAAGTCAAATCACCACGGTAAGGAAGCAGAGCTGATTTTAGGATTATCTTCTGGCCGATTGGCGACTGGAGGAAATTGGCAAATCCTACAGGGAGGCCATGGTAAGGGTCAACAAGGAGGGCATATACTGTACGAGTGAAAGCATAACGGCCGTCAAGCATGTATAGCTGATACGGCTTCCAGCTGTTCATCTCTGTCGCCTTCTCCATCTTGGAGAGAGACATAACTGTGATATTCTTCTTGAATGTGACGTTTGTCGTGTCACGCTTGTCATTCAGCCAGTTGCTGCCTATGATGCCAATAGCATTAGGAGTCTTCTCAACATAGTTGATGACTTCGGCACTTGTGTTGACAGCTGTAATATTCGGACTGTTTATTGGTTTGCCTCCAAGGATGGAATCGACAGCATAATGCACAGCCGCTGACTTATTGTTGTCGAAGACTACATCTATCATTCCAAGCTTAGAGCCTTCGTTTATCTCGTTCCAGTTCTTTGCCTGTCCGCTAAGGATGCGTTTCACATCGTTCACAGTGATGCAGGAGTCTGTATTCTGATTGTTACAGATGAGTGCAAGACCATCATAGCCTATAGGGAAATAACGAGGCTGAAGATTGTTCGACTTGAAATAGTTAAGCTGCTTCTCGGTGAAATTCTTAGAGGTGATTATGAGATGAACCTTCTGCTGCATGAGAGCATTGATGGCATCAAGCTCGTTGGTATATTGGGGTGTGACGTGAGCGTCAGGATATGTAGCATGGAACACTCTCAGTTCCTCTTCTATTATAGGGCTGAAGCTTTCGTCACACATGACAACCATCTCGCCTGATGCATATGTATCTGTTCTGGCATTCTTGGACTTCTGCTGATTACCACAAGAGCAGAAAACCAACAATGTAAGTAGAGACATCAGCAAAGATGTTCTTATTTTTCTATAAGTGTTTGTTGTGACTTTCATACTAAAGCTACTATAAAGATATTTATATTTTACAATCATGAGATTCATTCCAAGTACTCGACAAACATCCTGTAAACCATCATAATAAGGATAAACAACACATGAAAAACAGGAGTCACGGTATCATGTAAAATTCCATTTACCCATTCATGCGTGGGATGTAATGCTACATAGTATATCTTCCTATCCACATAATTATTGATAATGTGAGGAATATGCAATCGTCTTTATCCCGCCTGGTGTGTTGTATTGTTGCTGACAATGGCAATGCCCGTTGCCAATTATAATGAAAAAGCAAAGAGTAGAGGTAAACCCTCTCTTGGGAGAAGCCTCACCACTACTCTTCACTTATATTTCATTCAAGATTTATATCTGTCATGATTACTGGAGGCGGAATACAACAGGAACGAAGTATTTCACACGAACGGCAGAGCCATTCTGCTTACCAGGGATCCACTTAGGCATTGACTTGACAACTCGCTCTGCCTCACGGTCGAGTGAAGGATCGACAGACTTCATTGTCTTAACGTCAGTTACACTACCGTCCTTCTCTACGACGAACTGTACTGTAACACGACCCTGGATACCATTCTCCTCAGCAACAGCAGGATACTTCACATGAGAAGAGAGGTAAGCCATGAGAGCACTTGGTCCGCCAGGGAATGATGGCATCTGCTCTACAACGTCGAACACCTTGTTCTCCTCCTCATGCTTCGGAGGTTCTGGAGTAGCGATTTCCTCGACAGCCTTGAGGACAGTACCACCCTCCTCGTCGTTACCCTTCACGTCGAAGGCGCCGATGGCAGTCTTGTTCTCATTAAGCTCGTCCTGTGTCTTCATCTCCTCCTCGGGCTTAACCTCAGAGTCTTTCTTGATCACAGGAGGTGTGAAGGCGATAGAAGACTTAACCTTCTCAACCTTCTGCATCTCAACCTTTGGGGTCTCGGTTTTCTTCTCTACCTTGGCTTCTTTCTTCTGCTCAAGGAGTGAAGCTTCCATCTCAGCCTCAAAGCGAGCCTTCTGCTGTTCCTGATATGTATTGTATGCTGCGAGACCTACGTATGCTAACGCTGCGACAGCTGCGACGAAAACCATAGCCCAAAGGTTACGCTTTCCGGTTGACCTACGCAATTGATAAGCACCATAGGCCTGATTGCGACCGGCAAAGACGAGCTCGGTCCAATCATTTGAAATAAGATCTATTTTTGACATAGTTCGGATATTTCTTATTATGGATTAATTATCTTACAGGCATTACTTAACACCAGCTGAATTAAGCAGCTTGAGGTCGTCTTCGTTAACCTGGTCGATAACATACTTACCAATTGCACAAATCTGCATCTCGTCAAGAGCGTCAACAAGGTTCTTGTAGCTGGCTGTATCAAGAGCCTTGATGATGATAGTCAGAGGCGGCACCTTACCAGACTCGAGCTCACCCTTCTTGATTTTCTCCAGACGTGCGTTATAGACTGAGTCAGGCATTGACTTGTCCTTAGCGCGCTCTGCATCGAGGAGAGCCTTAGAAGCCTTTATGTTCTTTACAGGTGTATAACCTTCCTCTGTGGTGTGATTGATGAGGACATCACGGAGACCTTTCGCGCCCCATGTGGTCTTCTTCAGACATTTAGGGTCGTCATAGTTTGGAATACCATCGACATGGTAAACTGCATCGTTACCAGCGAGGTATATAGTGATGGTCTGTGACGCTTTTGTCGCACCACGGTCTTGCTCGTTCACATTCTTATCGTTACTTGGCATAGTGAGCTGCATTGACTGCGGCTTGCTAAGCGATGTACACAACATGAAGAAGGTGATGAGGAGCATCATCATATCCACCATCGGGGTGAAGTCGACGCGGGTCTCGGCTTTTTTCTGTCTTGAGCCTTTTTTCTTTGCCATAATTATTCACCCTCCTTCTTTAAGTTGGTAATAAGATAGTAACGGTTCTCACTCATGTCCTGGAGTTCAGACATCATCTTCTTAATAACCTTGTACGGTGTGTCAGAGTCGGCCTTGATAGCTATTTTCATATCGCTACCGAAAGAAGAGTTGCGTGCTGCGTCAACCCAAAGCTGGAACTCGCTCATACCGCCATTGATACTGTCGGTAGGGATACCCATATCTTTCTGGAGGTTATTAATGTCCGATGACTCATGTCTGAGGACATTTGACATTTCTGCAACAGGTACGCCGAAAGAGGCGAGGGCAACGAAATTCTTCTGCTGTGGAGCAGAAAGGCTGAGGTTAGATACAGTGGTTGAGAAGTTATTGAGCATCTCTTGCATGTATCCAGGCTTGTCGAGCCCGATGAAAATCTTGCCACCTTTATCAACGAGGATTTGCAGAACTTCAGTCTCTGGAACTTTGATTTCAGACACCGATCCTGGCGTATTGACCTTCACAGCCTCATTCTTCACGAATGTTGATGTCAACATGAAGAAAGTGAGGAGGAGGACCATGACGTCGGACATCGGGGTCATATCGATCCAGACGTCGGCTTTCTTGATTTTTACTTTACCCATAGTGATAAAAGTTTTAAAGGGTTAGTAAAAAGATTAAGCCTCTTCTGTGTGGTTAGCCTCGTATGTCTTAGCGATAGTGTAACCAACCTCATCAAGAGCGTAAGTGAGCTTATCGATCTTGTTTGAGTAGAAGTTATAAGCAACAACGGCGCACCATGATGTCAAGATACCAGATGCTGTATTGACGAGGGCCTCTGAAATACCAGTAGAGAGCTCGAGAGAGTCGCCACCACCACCGGCTGCAAGAGCGGCGAATGACTTGATCATACCGACCACAGTACCGAAGAGGGCGGTGAGAGTACCGAGAGTTACGAGAGTAGCGAGGATAGGCATGTTCATCTGGAGAGTAGGCATCTCGAGCTGAACGGCCTCCTCATGAGCCTGCTGTATCTTAGCAACCTTCTGCTCCTTCTTGAGGCCAGAGGTCTGCTCCATCTCAGCATAAGCCTTGAGAGATGCAGTAACGACGTTACCTACAACACCCTGCTGCTTGTCGCAGAGCTGCTGTGCCTTCTGGAGGTCGCCAGAAGTAACGGCCTTCTTAACCTCAGCAACGAACTTAGCGAGCTTTCCCTTACCATTGGCAACGCTGAGAGCGATACCACGCTCAACAGAAAGAGCGATAACGGTGAAGAGGAGAGTGATGATAACAGGAACGACGATACCACCTTTGTAGATAGTACCAAGCAGGTTACCTGGGAGAGGAGCGTTTGCGTTGTCGCCACCCTGGAAGTTTGATGGGTTACCAAGCACAAGCTGGAAGAATGCTACACCTGCAACAAAGCAGAGTACAATAATCCAAATCGCTGCGCGAACACCCTGGAAGCCCTGCTTCTTCTGAGCTGGGGCTGCTTTCTGTGAATTTGCCATAATGTTTTTAGATTTAGTTATTAATAGAATTAAACTTAATTCGATGTTAATGCTCTTTTAGAATTATCTGTGTGAGAACGATGAGACAGGACAATTCATGTTTTGGTGTTTCATGATATATAGAGGCATACAATCTTCATCGCTTTTTCATTCGCAAAGATAGTTATTTTTTGCGAAGAAAAGTCCTCATTAAATAATTTTAACACCGTTTGGACATAAATTTCCTTGATTTGTATTATCTCGGGTTATGCCAAGAGAGCGAGAGTCTCTTTAATTCGTCTCATGGCCTCGACTATGTTCTCGTCGCTTGTGGCATAGCTCATGCGGAAGCACTCAGGCGAGCCGAAGGCGTCTCCGGCGACTGTTGCGACATGTCCTTGCTCAAGAATGAACATGGCGAGGTCTGTTGATGAGGTTATTGTCTTGCCGTTATAGCTTTTCCCGAAGAACGAAGAGCATTTTGGGAAGAGGTAGAACGCTCCCTCTGGATTGTTGACCTCAAGTCCCGGTATCTCCTTGGCGAGCTTCACGATAAGGTTTTTCCTGCGCTCAAAGGCTTGTCTCATGGTCTCGACACAGTCCTGCGGACCGGCGAAAGCGGCCTCAGCAGCCTTCTGTGAGACGGAGCATGGTCCGGATGTGTATTGTCCCTGGAGCTTGTTACATCCCTTTGCTATCCACTCAGGAGCGGCAATGAACCCTATGCGCCATCCTGTCATGGCATATGCTTTTGACACGCCGTTGACGACGACGACACGTTCCTTTATATCCTCGAAAGAGGCTATGGAGGCGTGTTTGCCGACATAGTTGATATGCTCATATATCTCATCGGCTATGACGATGACGCGATCATGCCTCACGAGGACATTTTTCAGGGCCTCAAGCTCTTCCCTGCTATAGACAGAGCCGGTAGGGTTTGACGGAGAGCACAATATGAGTGCTCTTGTCTTAGGTGTTATGGCGGTCTCAAGCTGCTCAGGGGTTATCTTGAAGTCTTGCTCTATCGGGGCTTCCACGATTACCGGTGTGCCCTCAGCGAGCAGCACCATCTGCGGGTAGCTCACCCAGTATGGTGCAGGTATAATCACCTCGTCTCCTGCATTGACGATAGCCATGATAGAGTTGCAGACGGACTGTTTCGCACCGTTTGAGCATACTATCTGCGCTGGTTTGTAGTCAAGCCCGTTCTCGTTTTTGAGCTTATCCACGATGGCCTGCTTAAGGCTTGGATATCCTGGCACGGGGCTGTATCTGCTCCAGTTGTCCTCGACAGCCTTTATTGCAGCTGCCTTGATATGGTCAGGAGTGTTAAAGTCAGGCTCTCCGACGCTCATGTTTATCACGTCAATGCCTTGTGCTTTCATCTCTGAGCTCTTCTGCGACATGGCGAGAGTGGCAGAAGGTGAGAGTCTGTTCAATCTTTCCGATAGGTTTAACATGGTTTTGGGTTTAATGTAGTGACTGCAAATTTACTTAATTTTATTGTTTATCACAAAGATTGTGTGACTTTATTTCACTTTTTAACTATTTTTCTATATGGCATCACAGGACGCCTGGCCACGATTATATAATAATGTGTCTATCTTCCCTATGATACCGTCATTAAGACTGTGTATTGTCTTGAGGTCTCCGAAGAGCCTCAGCCTGAACCGCCACATGCGCAGATACAGGAATGTGCCTACAGGCAGCATGATGAACGCCAAGATATTCATCCATTTCCTGTCAAAAGGTCTTGTATGCGCCTTTATCGACATGACGGGATACTGCTGGAGGAGTTTCATTATATCGCGTTCCTGTGTGTTGCCGAGGTCTGCAATGACGCTCTCGAGCTCTTCGCTTATGCGTTCTATCTCATGGTCTGGCACATATCTGAAGAAGACATTCACGACGTTAGGCATGAGGAACAATTTATGCTCTTTGTTGTAAGCCACTATATCCTCTGTTATTGTCTGAAGCCTTTCCTTATCGGCAGCATAGTGCGGCTCGTCGATGACGACCTCCTTCAGTGACATGCTCCGTCTCAGTCTCAGTCCGAACAGCCTCATGAAGAAATTGCGGTAGAGGTCAACATTGAACACCATGGAGTCTTTGTTGGCCTTGTGTGTGAAGAACACGGCTGTGGGTATGAGCACGGCAGGCGCGAGCCCCTTTGCGAGCCACACGGGCCATGCTCCGAGTCGTGCCATTCTGAATCCGGTGTCGTCGAGGATGAAGTATATGATGAACACTATGACGGATATGATTACCGGCACTCCTAATCCTCCCTTACGTATAATGGCTCCGAGCGGCGCACCGATAAAGAAGAATATGAGGCACAGCAATGCCGTCGTATATTTGTTTATCCATTCAAGGTAATGCTCTCTGACGATGCGGTTGCCGTCGGCAGCTGTCAGTCCGCTGAACGCGAGGTAGTCATGCACCATTCTCACCTCGCTCAGTGCCTGACTTGTCACGGCCTTTTTCTCGTCTGTTGTCAGCCGTCCGTATATGCTGTCGATATCCAGCTGTGCGGCCTTTGCCTTGGCCAGGAGCCTCTTGCCATCGACAGTGTCTTTCTTCTGGGGCATATACCGTGAGAAGTACATGCGCCTAATGTCGCCATATACCCCTCTTCCGATACTGTCGAGGGAGAGGTTTGTCTGTTTTAGTCCGCTTCTGATATCGTCGAGACTTTTGCCGCGCGCGTCACCTGCGAACAGGTTGTTATCAACATTAAGGTCGGCATCAAAATCGAGGAGTATGCGTTTCGTGACGAATGTCTCTCTTCTATATGGCACATTAGCGTTCCCGACGATGCTCTGTGTCTGCATGTTCTCGAACCATTCTCCCTTATACAGCTGCAGCAGCAGGTGTTTCTTGTCGGCTGTTGTCTGCAGGCGTCCGCTGTCGGCGAGTATTATCGCCGCGTCCTCAAAGGAGTTTGTCATGCGGTATATCATGACTCCGTAGAGCATGCCTGTGTTAATATCCTTTTTCTGGACATAGAGGTTACAGTCAGGTATTCCGTCATAGAACACTCCCTCAGGTATCTCGAGCTCAGGGTTTTTCTGCTTCATGGCGGCCAGCAGCTGCATGAACTTACGGTTGGCATTAGGCGCCACGACATTCTGGAAGAAGAATGAGCCGAGCATTATGAACGCCGTCAGCACAATGAGCGAGCGGAATGCCTGAAGCAGTGATATTCCGGCCGCCTTTATTGATGTCAGCTCTGAGCTCTCGCCCAGATTGCCAAAGGCTATGAGCGACGACAGCAGTATGGCCAACGGGAGTGCCTGTGGGACGAGCATCAGGCCCATATACCAGAAGAACTGTGCCAGGACCTCGACAGAGAGTCCCTTTCCTATCAGCTCATCGACATATCGCCACATGAACTGCATCATCAGGACGAACTGGCTGATGCAGAACGTTCCGACGAAGAGCATGGCAAACTGCCTCACGATGAATATGTCAAGACGTTTTATTCTTATCATTATTATGTTTTATGCCGTCACATGGCATTGGCCATGACGTGGCGTGTCATGGGATGTGACATGCGTCGCATCCTTTTCTGCCACGCCATGCGCCATCCCTGTGTTCATCATCCGGAAGCCTTTATCCAGGCTTTCCATGCTACGCATGACAGTTCCATGGAACATGCCATGCCCTACCATTGCGTGTATTGCGGCCGTCATGTTCCGGCATTCCCCCTCCAGCGACACAGCTTTCAGGCTGCCTGCACAGCATTCCAGGCCACAAATCCCACGCGCAGTAAATAAGTATTGTATTATCTCATGCAAAAGTACGAATAAAATCCGATATGAGCAAAAAAAAGTACTGTTTGAATAAAAAAAACCTCATTTCTCTTTGCAGTATAAAAAAATTGTATTACCTTTGCACCCGCAAATGAGAGATATGCCAACAGTCACTGCCTATAACGGCTGTTTCAGGAGGCATAATCAATCATGAGAAAATGATGGCGGGATAGCTCAGCTGGTTAGAGCGTCGGATTCATAATCCGGAGGTCGAGGGATCGTGACCCCCTCCCGCTACATCCAATTCTTAAGGAGTTGCGTTTTCGCAACTCCTTTTTTTTTGTCTCTATCCGCCCCATCCTTGTCTCCCGTCACATCATGCCCATTCTTATCAGCAGCAACAAGCCGCCGCCTTACGCTCTGCTCAAACCACATGTCTCCGCAAGTGTCTGCCGCTGAAAAACAGGTGTTGATGAAACCCGCCAATAGTTCAAAATACTCCAATGCGAGGTGGAGAATAATACTAAAAGCACAGGTTTCATGCTCTTTTTGGCATCATACGCTATCGGGAAAGCGATAAATTCGCTATATTTGCAGACGAAAAGAGGGGTTCCCACGCACAAGACCTTCCCGTCAGCCTTCAGCTTATGCAGGGAATACCGTGCGGGAAGCGGTTAACAGACCCCCACCTTATGACAAACAACTCACGACAACTAAAACCTATATCAAACGCAATGAAGAAGTATATCCTTGCATGTACAGCCATGCTATTCTGCCTCGGCATTCTGCAGGCCAGAACGGTCACGGAGCTGAAGGAATGGAAATTCTACCCTGCTTATGATGTCAGCCGCCATCCCCAGACGACGGATGTCACTGTGCCACACACATGGAACCTTGCCGATGTGTTCAACGGCATGAAATATGAGCGTGGAGCTTATGTCTATGAGCGTATGCTGACACTCAGCGACGCGGAGCGGCGGGGGAAGAGGTTCTTCCTGAAATTCGACGGTGTGAACTCTTTTGCCGAGGTGGCTGTCAACCAGCGTTATGCCGGACATCACGCTGGGGGATATACCGCTTTCTGCCTTGAGGTGACCGGCCTTCTTACCACGGGCGACAACAAGATCAGCGTTTTGGTGAGCAACGCATACCGCACCGATGTGGCGCCTCTTGCCGGCGACTTCAACATCTATGGCGGCATAACACGGCCAGTATGGCTCATCGCGACCGGCGAGGACTGCATATCGCCATTGGACAACGGCAGCAGCGGGGTGTACATCCACCAGGACCGTATCACCCGTGACGCGGCCGACCTGCGTGTGGAGACACGTCTGTCGCTCGCCACGGGGGCGACGGGCAAGACCGTGCGGGTCACTCTGACTGACCGTGCGGGAGCGGCGGTGGCTGTGAGGGAGACACCGGCGGAAGCCGGAGGATGCACAACAGCCCTGCATTGGGACAACCCACGGCTGTGGAACGGCAGACGCGACCCATATATGTATAAGGTCAAGGTGGAACTGCTGTGCGATGGACGTGTGGCAGACAGTGTGGACGAGGAGACAGGGCTGAGGCATTTCGCCCTTGACGCAGACAGGGGATTCTTCCTCAACGGCGAGCATCTTGACCTCCATGGCGTATGCCGGCACGAGGAGGGCTACCGCAGCGGCGGGCTGTATAATGAGGCAGCCATGCGCGAGGATGCCGACATTATCAGCGAACTGGGATGCACAGGCGTGCGATTCGTCCATTATCCCCATTCCCGATACGATGTCAGGCAGTATGACGAGCGTGGCATCGTGGTATGGCAGGAGCTGAACCTCGCGGGCCCCGGCGGCTACAACTCTCCCGGATATATTAAGACCCCCCAGCTTGAGGCCAATGTCATGCAGAACCTCATAGAGATGGTCAAGCAGCATTACAACTCGCCCTCCATCTGTTTCTGGAGCCTGTGCAACGAGTTGTCGTTCAAATATGACGAGCCGGCAACATTCCTCCGCCTCCTCCACGCCAAGGCCAAGGAGCTTGACCCCCAACGTCTCACCACACTCGCCATCTGCTATGACCAGGAGCGTTTCCAGGGCATAACAGACTGTATCGGGTGGAACAAGTATTTCGGGTATTACGAGAAGAAAGGCGGTGTGGGCGACTTTATGGACAACGCCCACAAGATGGCGGGAGGACAGCCCATCGGACTGTGCGAGTATGGCGCGGCGGGAAGCGTCCTCCAGCATGGCTTCGAGCCTATGGTGAGCAACAAGATTCACTATGAGGAGAATCAGGCGCGTGTGCATGAGGAGAACTGGCGGGAGATGAGCCAGAGGGACTACGCATGGTGTAAGTTCATCTGGCAGTATGCCGACAACCCCAGCAGCATACGCGACGAGGGCGACCAGCGTGGCATGAACGACAAGGGCATCGTCACTTACGACCGCAAGACGCGCAAGGACGCATACTTCTTCTATAAGGCCAACTGGAGCGACGAGCCGACACTGTATATCGCCGCGAGACGTTATACAGAGCGCACAGAGCCGCTGACAGACGTGAAGATATATACCAACCAGCCCCAGGCGACGCTCTATGTCAACGGGAAGAAGGCGGGCCGTGGACGGAGAGACGCCATAGGACGCATCGTCTTCAAAGGCATCACGCTGAGTGAGGGCGAGAACAAGATAAGCGTGAGGGCGGGCAGACTGGCCGACGAGTGTCGCTGCACGCTGAAAACAGCAGGCGAGAAAAGGCTCACAACGGGCGAGGAACGCCTCGACGGAGCGATAGAATGAGGGGCGTTCTATAAACCGGTCCAAGTCTTCTTTCTGATTCTATGAGGGGCTTGGACGCTCTTACGCCTCCCGCATTGTATCTCACGGATTCCTATTCAGCCACGTAGTCCGCCACGCTCCCTCATTAAAGGGTGGTTCTATTAATTACAATTCTATGAGGAACTACCTTTGCGGTCTTTTACTCTCTCTCCGGCATCTTTCTTTGTAATTGCTTGCACCATAGCTCGCTATGCTGCTTCACCCTTACAAAAAAATCTGCTCGGAGATAGAGCAAAATCCCATCAAAGCTAATTTATAGAACCACCCTAAACCCAGCAATCTACGGCACGGTAGCCGTAGCATCATCCCAGCCCAATTTACAGAACACGCCTGAAGGTCTGAGACTTGACAAGGCTGTTTACATAACATAACCATAAGACAATGAGAATGATTTTTCTGACAACACTTGTCGTGGCAGCCATGACCGCGGCGGCACAGAAGACGTATGAACCCACATGGGAGTCGCTTGAGCGTCATGAGGCTGTGCCCCAATGGATGCGCGACGCGAAGTTTGGCATCTACTGCCACTGGGGTGTCTATAGCGTCCCGGCCTACGGCAACGAGCAGTATTTCCACTATATGCACGACGACGGTGTGGGCCTGATGAACGCTCGCCAGCGCCACGAGGCGATGTACGGCTCCTTGGAGACATTCGGGTATCACGACTTCATCCCGATGTTCAAGGCCGAGCATTTTGACGCCGACGAATGGGCAGAGCTGTTCCAGAGCAGCGGAGCGAGGTTTGCGGGTGTTGTCGGCGAGCACCACGACGGGTTCGCCATGTGGGACTCGCGCTTCACGCCCTTCAACGCCAAGGCCATGGGTCCCTGCCGTGATGTCGTGGGCGAGATGGCCGGGGCTGTGCGCCGGCGGGGGATGAAATTCTTTGTCTCACTACACCATGAGAACAATTACTACTATGTCAAGGTCAAACCCACGTGGGCAGCCAACAAGCCCGAATACGCCAAGATGTATGGATGTCTCATGCCACGCGACGAGTGGTATCAGATGTGGCTTGACAAGGGGATGGAGGTAGTGAGCAAATATAGCCCTGACATAATATACTTCGACGCATGGATGGACTCCATACCTGAGGAGAAGAAGCTCCGTTTCCTCGCCCATTATTTCAACCACGCCGAGGAGAAAGGCCAACAGGTCATCTTCACATACAAGAACCACGACTTCCCCCGCAGCATCGGGATGCTCGACCACGAGATGAGCAATCCGCGCGACATCGACCCCGAGCCATGGCTGTGCGACTATACCATATGCGACGGATACCATAAGCCGTGGGGATATGTGCGCGGCATACACTACCGCTCCCATGTGGATATAATACACAAGCTGGTTGAGGTTGTCAGCAACAACGGGCAGATGCTTCTCAACCTCGCCCCCAAAGCCGACGGCACATTCCCGCAGGAGCAGCGTGACGTGGTTGAGAATGTCGGGGTATGGCTGTGGTCGTATGGCGAGAGCATATACGGGACGAGGCCGTTCGTAGTGTCACACGAGACGACACCGACAGGCGAGCGTGTCCATTATACCCGCAAGGGGAACACGATATACGTCATACTCCTTGACTGGCCCGGGACAGAGAAGCCCATCTTCCTGACCGCGCTGAAGGACGCGAACATCAGGGGAGAGGTGAAAGACGCCACCCTGCTCAGCGTGAAGCGCAATTTCAAATGCCGTGTCGCCCAGGGCAGCAAGGGGCTCACACTCACCATACCCGAGAAGTCGCGCATCCCGTCTGACGCCGCACATGTCATAAGGATAACGCTATAGGGGAGGACTGTTAAGGGTGTTTCTGAAATGTGAGGTAACAGTGGCGAATTAAGAATCAGAGGAAGTCTTACTTTTTTTGAATATTACTAAGGATTGTAAGCAGTATCTTCTGGCGGCTCATTGGTATTGTTTGGGCGGCTCATCCAATAGCAATGAGCGTGTCATCCAGTACCTTTCAGATATTTGACGGACAAGCAACAAATCTGTAAGCCACGCCACCACCGTCTCTTACAGATTGTAAGTTGTGGCCGATGGTCTTGCCTGCCCGCCCGGCTCTCCGCCCGGCCTTCCACAACCGTCTGTACCACTGGCGGAATCATGTTGACCAGTCTGCATAATATCCTAAAGCCACCCTACGCTGTCATATAAAGAAAGGAATATGACTGAGCAATCACCCAAAACGGGTAACTATTCAGCGAATATTGTACAACGGTCGCTGGCCGAAGGGAAAAGCAAAGCGCAGAAGCCCAAAGCCCAGGGCAAGCGTAGCGACGCCCTGGGTTGAGAATCCATACCGCTTGTACGCGCTGAACCAACGGTCGCTGGCCGAAGGGAAAAGCAAAGTGCAAAAGCGTTATGGCCTTATAGCTCATTTACGCTTTTGCGCTTACAGCGCGACAATTACCCACACGAACAATATCCCCAGGGTGTCACTCCGCTACGCTCCGTTCTGCCCTGGGCTATGGGCTTCTGCGCTTTCAGCGCGTGCTGGCTGAGACAATATAAATCTATATTTTCTTGTTACAAAACGCATTCGCTGAATAGTTACCAAAACGGCGAAATGTGTTAATTTATGTTTACCACACATTCAAAAACGGGATATTTCTATTAATTTTGCAAAATATAACATAATCCTCTGACAGACATGAAGAAAAGAATCATATTGTGTGTCTTTGCGGCGGGAATGACACTGCTCATACAGGCCCAGACGAAGAACGGCGGCATCACTCCCGCCATGATGAAGTCTATAACATCGCAGGACATGAAGAGTCCGGCACAGAAAGCGCTCACAAACGCCATTCAGAACAACAGCATCAACACCCTCGCCAAGGGCAAGGCGTCACGTATGCCTGTGCCTAAGACATTCGCTGTGGAGACCTGTCAGCAGTCGATACAGGACCAGAAAAGCTCCGGCCGCTGCTGGATGTTCTCCGGCCTCAATGTCCTCCGCAACGACTTTGCCCTGCAGAATGAGGGCAAGAGCGTGGTGTTCTCACAGAGCTACCTGTTCTTCTGGGACCAGCTTGAGAAGTCGAACCTCTTCCTGCAGAGCGTCATTGACACAGGCCGGAAGGACATCAACGACCAGGAGGTGCAGTTCCTCTTCGGCCAGCCTCTCAGCGACGGCGGCACATTCTGCGGCGTCATAGACCTTGTCGGGAAGTACGGCCTTGTCCCACAGAGCGTGGCCCCCGAGACATTCTCGTCAGAGAGCACATCACAGGCATCGTCGATAATAAAGCGCAAGCTGAGAGAATACGGCCTGAGACTGCGCAAGATGGTGGCTGAGGGGAAGAAGCCGGCGGCCATCAACGACGAGAAGACCGCGATGCTGAAGACCATCTACGGCATCCTGGCCACAGTATATGGCGAGCCCGTGACATCATTCACATACCAGCACACAGACAAGGACGGCAAGCCTGTCGGCGAGCCGAAGGAATATACCCCGCTGTCTTTCGCCAAGGAGTGTGGCGCGACAGGTCTCGACACACGTTACCTCATCGTCATGAACGACCCCCGCAATGCCTACCACAAAGTCTATGAGGTAGAGTATGACCGCCATACGTATGACGGCCACAACTGGCGTTTCCTCAATCTTCCCATGGACGAGATAGAGGCCCTCGCCATTAAGGCCCTGAAGGCCGGTAAGAAGCTCTACTCGTCGTACGACATCAAATACTTCGACAGCAAGCGCGGACTTGCCTCTCTCGATGTCTATGACTACGAGAGCCTCTTCCAGACATCATTCCCCATGGACAAGGCAGAGCGTCTCGCCACACGTGAGAGCGCGTCGGCCCATGCCATGACGCTGACAGCCGTCGATACGACAGCGGCGGGCAAGCCACGCTACTGGAAAGTGGAGAACTCATGGGGAGCGGAGAGCGGACAGAAGGGATGTGTCGTCATGACCGACGAGTGGTTCCGCGAATACACCTTCCGCCTCTGTGTCGAGAAGCAGTATGTCCCGGAGAATCTTCTCAAGGAGGCAGAGCAGAAGCCTGTCATGCTCAAGTATGACGATATCCTCTTCTCAGAGGAGTAACAACCATCAGCAACCCAGCCTGCCACAGCCTCACCTTACCGCCACGGTAGGCCACAGGCATGACAGGACATAGAGAGAGACGCGCTGACAGCAAGGCCGCTGTGATGGCATCTGCCGCCCCCGAGGCGGCAGATGCCACCGCTGTGGCCAGACATGTCAGAATAGTGGAGGAGAAACAACCCATCAATCCTAAATGGCCAAGCATCATCTGACAGACATAGAGACCCCTTCCGACCTGCGTAAGCTCCCTGTCGAGGAACTGCAGCAGATATGCGACGAACTACGTGAGACTATCGTCAACGCCCTTGCCGTCAACCCCGGCCACCTCGCCTCAAGCCTTGGTGCCCTCGAGTTGACGGTAGCGTTGCATTATGTCTTCAACACCCCATACGACCGCATCGTGTGGGATGTCGGCCACCAGGCCTACGCCCACAAGATACTCACCGGCCGCCGCGACCGTTTCCCGACAAACCGCAAGCTCCATGGGCTGAAGCCTTTCCCCTCGCCCGACGAGTCAGAGTATGACACCTTCACATGCGGGCATGCGTCGAACAGCATCTCGGCCGCTCTCGGCATGGCTGTCGCGTCGCGTCTCCTCGACAAGCGGCGCCATGTGATAGCCGTCATTGGCGACGGCGCGATGTCTGGCGGACTGGCCTTCGAGGGGCTCAACAATGTCTCCTCGTCGCCCAACGACATGCTCATCATACTCAACGACAACAACATGTCGATAGACCGCTCAGTGGGAGGCATGAAGCAGTATCTGATAAACCTCAACACCAACCGCACGTATAACAACCTGCGGTACAGGTTCTCAAGATGGATGGCCGACCATGGATACATGGACGACCACCGCCGCAAAGGCATCATACGCCTCAGCAACGCCATGAAGGCCGCCATAGCCCAGCAGCAGAACATCTTCGAGGGGATGAACATACGCTACTTCGGCCCTATCGACGGCAATGACGTCAAGGAGGTGGTGCGCGTGCTCGGCCTGCTGAAAGACATGAAGGGTCCCAAGCTCCTGCATCTCCACACAGTGAAAGGCCATGGCTACAAGCCGGCCGAGGAGATGCCCACAATATGGCACGCGCCAGGGAAGTTCAACCCTGAGACAGGCGAGCGCGACACGCCGCAGGCAAGCGATACAGGGCAGACGGAAGAGCCGCGTCCGCCAAAGTTCCAGGATGTCTTCGGGAACACGATACTCGAGCTTGCACGCCAGAACCCACGCATCGTGGGCGTCACGCCAGCCATGCCCACAGGATGCTCGCTGAACATAATGATGAGGGAGATGCCCGGGCGTGTATTCGATGTCGGCATTGCCGAGGGACACGCCGTGACATTCTCAGGAGGCATGGCGAAAGACGGGCTGCTGCCCTTCTGCAACATATACTCGGCATTCGCACAGCGTGCCTATGACAACATCATACA
This sequence comes from Prevotella sp., assembly GCA_051869435.1. Classification (GTDB taxonomy): domain Bacteria; phylum Bacteroidota; class Bacteroidia; order Bacteroidales; family Bacteroidaceae; genus Prevotella. Next base: position 66,260 of record JBJEAW010000103.1, read on the forward strand.
CGACATAGCCACGATGCGTCTGCATGTCGTCATATGCCTCGACAGGGCAGGCATTGTCGGCGAGGACGGCCCGACACATCACGGAGCATTCGACATCGCCGCGCTAAGGCCAGTGCCCAACCTCACGATATGCTCCCCCTACGACGAGCACGAGCTGCGCCACATGATGTTCACAGCCCAGAAGGAGGGACAGGGGACATGGGTCATCAGATACCCGAGAGGATGCGGCTCACAGCCCCTCTGGCAGTGCCCGATGGAGGAGATACAGCCGGGGACAGGACGCCTCATGTACGAGGCGCCGGCCACAGGCGGCAACATGAGACGTGTCGCGGTGCTCACCATCGGCCCGATAGGCCACGACGTGACCGCCATAGCGCGCGAAAGCGGTGTCACACACTATGACATGCGCTTCGTGAAGCCTCTCGACAGCGCCATCATGAGCCATGTCGCCCATAACTACGACGCCATAGTGACCGTCGAGGACGGCGTGAGAGACGGCGGCTTCGGCTCGGCCGTATGCGAGTGGATGCAAGAGCATGGCCACCTCATGCCCGTGAGGAGACTGGGCATGCCGGACAGCTTCGTGGAGCACGGGACAGTGGCAGAGCTGAGGAAGATTGTCGGCCTCGACGCCGAGAGCATAGCCAAGGCCATACAGGAGGAGAAGACACACAGCACGGGCAACGCCTGAAACCACCGCCACACGCCGCACACGACAGCCATCGGCCACCCTCATGAGGCGGCAGGCCCTCGTGCCGCGAAGCCCCGAGACAGCAGGTGGCAGGACGGGAGACATAACACAAGCCCTGCCGGGGAGGCGAATGCCCCACCCCAAGACAAAGGGACAAATACCTATAACAGAGCAAAGAGAATGAAGATAATCGTAGCTGGAGCCGGCGCGATGGGCACCCATCTGACCAAGCTCCTATCAGCAGAGAACCTTGACTGCACACTGATTGACGCCGACAAGTACCGTCTGTCAGCGCTCGACTCTGACTATGACCTCATGACCATAGCCGCATCGCCGACAAGCATCAAGGCACTGAAGGACGCCGGAGTGAACGGCGCCGACCTCTTCATAGCCGTCACGCCCCACGAGACAACAAACATAACATGCTCTGTGCTGGCAAAAGCCCTCGGGGCAAAGAAGACCGTAGCGCGCATAGACAACTTTGAATACCTGAGGGAAGACTCGCCGAGAATATTCTCAGAGATAGGCGTTGACGACCTCATCTACCCTGAGGTGCTCGTCGCGAACGATATAGCCAAGGCACTGAGGATGACATGGGTGAGGCAGAGGTATGACATCTTCAACGGACAGCTCGTGCTCATGGCTATAAAGATGCGCGCCACAGCGTCACAGATACTGCACACTCCGCTCAAAGACCTCTGCGGGCCTGACGACCCCTACCACATCGTGGCCATAAAGAGAGCAGGCGAGACAATCATACCAGGAGGTATGGACATGATAGAGGACCAGGACCTCGCCTACTTCATGACAACAAGAGAGTATATACCATACATAAGGAAAATCGTAGGCAAGGAAGACTATGAGGATGTGCACAACGTCATGATCATGGGAGGCGACAAGGCCGCCGTGCGTATCGCACATACCATACCCGACTACATGAACCTCAAAATCATAGAACAGGACGAGCAGAGATGTGATATCCTCAACGACCTCATTGACAAGAGGAATGTGATGGTCATACACGGAGACGGGCGTGACATGTCGCTGCTGAGAGAGGAGAACATCGCCAACACACAGGCTTTCGTAGCCCTGACAGGCAACGCCGAGACAAACATCCTCGCGTGTCTCGCGGCGAAAAGGCGCGGAGTGAGGAAGACCGTGGCACAAGTGGAGAACCTCGACTATATCTCCATGGCCGAGAGCCTCGACATAGGCACGATAATAAACAAGAAAGTCATAGCCGCCGGCAAGATATACCAGATGCTCCTTGACAGCGATGTCACCAATGTGAGGTTCCTCATGACATCCAATGCCGACGTGGCAGAGTTTGTGGCGACATACGACTCGAAGATAACCCGCAAGCAGGTGAAAGACCTCGGACTGCCACACGGGGTGACAATAGGCGGACTCATGCGCGACGGCAAAGGAATGCTCGTGTCGGGCATGACACAGATACAGGCGGGCGACAGCGTCATGGTCTTCTCACACAACGTCAATCTGCGCAAGATAGAGAAGCTCTTCAAGTAATCCCCCTAACCACAGTCCACACACCCCAAGGACACACTACCCAAGAGAAAAAGGACAAAGGAAAAAGAACATGCTCCACTGGAAACTTCTGCATAAGATCATGGGCACACTGCTCATACTTGAGGCCTCGCTTCTCGCGCTGTGTCTCGTCATCTCGCTCTTCTATGGCGAGGACGACGCCATCCCGTTTCTCGTCAGTGGGGCCGTCACAGCCACAGCCGGCATAGCCTGCCGCCTCTACGGCCGCAATGCAGACAACGAGCTGAACCGCAAGGACGCATATATGCTTGTGACATCAGCATGGGTAGTGTTCACGATGTTCGGTATGCTGCCTTTCCTCATAGGCGGATACATAGGCAATGTGACGGACGCGATGTTCGAGACGATATCGGGATTCACCACGACCGGAGCCTCCATCCTCGACGATGTGGAGTGTCTGCCCCATGGCATACTCTTCTGGCGCACCATGACCCAGTGGATAGGCGGCCTCGGCATAGTGTTCTTCACCATAGCCATCCTGCCCTCGCTCGCCGGCAGCGGCAGCGTGAAAGTCTTCTCGGCAGAGACGACAGGGCCTATACGCACGAAGATGCACCCGCGCCTCTCCACAAACTCACACGCCATCTGGATCATATACATCGTCCTCACGGCCGTATGCGCTTTCTGCTATTATGTCGGCGGCATGTCGTTCTTCGACTGTATCAACTATTCCATGACGACATGTGCCACAGGCGGATTCGCCACCCACAACACCTCGACAGAGTTTTTCAACTCGCCGGCAATAGAATATACCGGCGCGTTATTCTGCTTCCTCTCCGGCATAAACTTCACCCTGCTATACATGACATGCGTGAAGCTGCGCGTGAAAGACTTCCTGCACAATACGGAGATGCGGCTGTATAGCAGCATAATACTTGGCGGCACAGCCATCATCATGTACTATCTCATCGCCCATCTCGGCTACGATGTTGAGAAGGCATTCCGCTGTGCGGTGTTCCAGACAGTGTCGTTCCTGACGAGCACCGGCCTCTTCAGCGACGATGCCGGCCAGTGGCCACACGTCACATGGATAGTGTTGGGTGTCTGTATGTTTATCGGCGGCTGTGCCGGCTCCACCGCCGGCGGCGTGAAGTGCATACGCATCGTCATGGTATTGAAGTACATCGCCAACGAGTTCAAGCAGATACTCCATCCCAATGCCGTGCTGCCTGTGCGCATAAACAACGCCTCCATACCACAGTCAGCACGCAACAGGCTGCTCCCATTCCTCTTCCTGTATCTCGGGCTGTTCCTTGTCTGCGCGACATACTTCACCGCCATAGGTGTCGATGTCATCAACTCCATCACGCTGTGCCTCTCTTGCCTCTCAAACGTCGGCCCCACACTGGGCGTGGAGATAGGCCCCACGATGTCGTGGGCAGAGCTGCCAGTGGCGTGCAAGTGGTTCTGTGCCGTCATGATGCTCATAGGACGTCTCGAGATATTCTCCGTGCTTATACTCTTCACCCCTGAGTTCTGGAAGAACAACTAACCTCCAGCCACAAAGGCTGTCGCTGCACACCAGCACACCAGCCCCGAACGACAGATAAAGACGAAATAACAAATACACACATATATATTTAAGGTAAAAAAGATGAAAGTAGCAATTGTTGGCGCCAGTGGCGCAGTAGGTCAGGAGTTTCTCCGTGTCCTCGACGAAAGGAATTTCCCTGTTGATGAACTTGTGCTGTTCGGCTCCTCACGGTCAGCCGGCACAAAGTACACCTTCCGTGGCAAGGAGATAGAGGTGAAACTTCTCCAGCACAACGACGACTTCAAGGATGTTGACATAGCGTTCACATCAGCCGGAGCAGGCACCTCGAAAGAGTTTGCAGAGGATATCACACGCTATGGCGCTGTCATGATAGACAACTCGAGCGCCTTCCGCATGGACGATGATGTGCCTCTCGTTGTCCCTGAGTGCAACGCCGAGGATGCCCTTGTGCGTCCACGTGGCATCATCGCCAATCCTAACTGTACCACAATCATGATGGTGGTATGCCTGAAGCCTATCGAGCGCCTCTCACACATCAACCGCATACATGTCGCGTCATACCAGTCGGCATCAGGAGCGGGAGCGGCAGCCATGGCCGAGTTGCAGCAGCAGTACAGCCAGCTGGCCGGTGGAGAGCAGCCGACAGTGGATAAGTTCGCATACCAACTGGCATACAATGTGATACCACAGATTGACGTCTTCCAGGATAACGGATACACGAAAGAGGAGATGAAGATGTTCAACGAGACAAAGAAGATAATGCATACCGACGCACGCTGCTCGGCAATGTGTGTCCGCATCTCCTCCCTCCGCGCACACTCTGAGGCTGTATGGGTAGAGACCGACGAGCCGATATCAGTAGAGGCAGCACAGGAAGCGCTGGCAGCGGCCGAGGGTGTCACACTCATCGACGACCCCAAGCGTGTAGGCACAAAGGCCAACCCTGACGCGGCGAAAGAGACAATGGAGACCCTCCCCTACCCTATGCCGCTATACACGGCCGGGAAAGACGATGTCTATGTAGGACGCGTGCGTAAGGACCTCGCCAACGACAACGGACTGACATTCTGGCTCTCTGGCGACCAGATAAAGAAGGGCGCAGCCCTCAACGCCGTGCAGATAGCAGAATACCTCATAAAGGTAGGCAACATAAAATAGCCACATGCGGCATCCGGCAGGCCACCACACAGCACATAATGCCACCCTGCCACATATCACATACATCACACATGAAAGAGCCCCGCTTATCTGGCAACGCCATGGCGCTGTCAGATAAGTGGTGTTTTTCTGTGTCCGTATATGGCTCCTCCCGAGCCAAAGACGCACGCGCGGACAACAACGAAAGCGGGAGACGCCCCCCAGAGGGAGTTTATCCCCCAGTCCCTCTCCCCCAGCAAGCAACAAAACCCATCATGACCAGAAAAATCATCAACACAGTCAAGAGAGCCCCATACGGCCAGATCATCATCACATCGCTGTCAGCGATGGCCCAAGGTCTTTTCGCCTCGCTCCTCATAGGCACCATCATATCCACCATTGGCCGTCAGGCCGGCATCCCCGCCATCGTCGAGGCTGGCTCATTCGCCATGGCCATGGCCGGCCCCGCCATGGCTGTCTCCATAGCCTATGCCCTCCACGCCTCGCCGCTTGTCATATTCTCCATGGCTACTGTCGGCCATGCCGCCAACACCCTGGGCGGAGCAGGCGGTCCGCTGGCAGTCTTCATCATATCGCTCGTGGCGACAGGGATAGGGCGCATGGTGTCCGGGAAGACACGTGTTGACATCCTCGCCACGCCACTCCTCACCATTGGCTGTGGTGTCGCCATGGCCTACCTCCTCGCTCCTGGCATCGGAGCGGCGGCAAGCAGTGTCGGCGGGCTTATCATATGGGCGACAGCCCAGCAGCCCCTCGTCATGGGCATAATCGTCTCTGTCACCGTCGGCATGGCACTGACACTCCCCATCAGCTCGGCCGCCATATGCGCCGCACTCGGACTGACAGGTCTGGCTGGCGGAGCAGCACTGGCCGGATGCTGTGCACAGATGGTCGGATTCGCATTCCTAAGCATCAAGGAGAACGGCATAAACGGCCTCATATCACAAGGCATAGGGACAAGTATGCTCCAGATGGGGAATATCGTGCGCAACCCCAGAGTGTGGCTCCCACCTATCATCGTCAGCGCGATAACAGGTCCCTTGGCCACATGCCTGTTCCACCTCGAGATGAACGGACCCGCAATATCGTCGGGAATGGGCACATGCGGCCTCGTAGGGCAAATAGGAGTCTATACCGGATGGATGGAAGAGATGGAGAACGGAGTACGAGACACCATAACCATCACTGACTGGAGCGGACTGCTGCTCATATCGCTCATACTGCCCGCCGTGCTGACACCTCTCATCGGAATGCTGTTCAGACGTATGGGATGGATAAAGCCCGGCGACCTGAAGATATAATCGGGAACCCCTGAAAATATCTGGTACAGAAAAGAAAACTCAAGAAATATTTGCGCATTACGATAAATTTGTGTACCTTTGCAACCACTCTGACGTACCAATCCCCATAATGTCTGCTTGCCGGCCGTGATATCCGGCTGTGATGACAGAGAGAAACAGGGACGGGGTAAAGGCAGACAGAAAGTAAAGGCGCTCGTGGCGAAATTGGTAGACGCGCCAGACTTAGGATCTGGTGTCTCGCGACGTGTAGGTTCGAGTCCTATCGGGCGCACAACAACGTGATGGAATAAAAGCCCTGTTATACCACACACTGCTAATTGCGGGCAGCTCAGGAGATGTCTTTAATGACATACCCCAGGGCTGCCCGCAATCTTTTTATATAGGCGGAGTTATACAAAAGCCATAATAAAATTAACTAACCACAAGAATAAAATGACCCGTAAGATTATGAGAAGCATCCTCTCGCACAGCTTAGGCTGTATCATCCTCTCGCTCGCCCCTCTCAGCGTGAGCGCACAGAATCCATACCTGCCGATGTGGGAGTATATACCCGACGGCGAGCCATACGTCTTTGACGACCCTGACAGGCCAGGGAAGAAACGTGTCTATATCTACGGCTCACACGACACGCTCATTGACGGCTACTGTGGCCGCGAGCTTGTCACATGGTCAGCCTCTCCCGACAGTCTCACACGGTGGAGATATGACGGCATAATACTCGAGGTAAGGCAGAACGCCAATGGCGAATATCTCGACAGCGAGCACAAGAGCGATGTCTTCTATGCCCCAGACATAGTGGAGAAGACAGGCAAGGACGGGAAGAAGCTCTACTATCTCTACCCTAACGACCAGTGTGGGGGACGTAATGGCATGGTAGCCGTCAGCGAGAGGCCCGACGGCCCTTTCCGTGTCACAAACTGGAGCAAGACGAGCCCGATGGAGACGGTAGGAGACTTGCGGTTCGACCCTGCCGTGTTCATCGACGATGACGGGCGGGTATATGGCTATTGGGGGTTCAATGAGCCATATGTCGCAGAGCTTGACCCTGTGACGATGGCGACAGTGAAGCCGGGAACAGAGATGAGGAAGAACTATATTAATGGGAAAAAAGCCCCGGGCATATTCAGATTCTTCGAGGCCTCATCAATAAGAAAAATCAAGGACAAGTATGTCCTCATATACAGCAGGGTAACGGGTAAGGGAGAGTTCGGGCTGCCATCGTCCAATTATACCCTGGCATACGCATACAGCAACAGCCCCATGGGACCCTTCACGTATGGAGGCACTATTATCGACGGCCGTGGCCGTGGTCTGGACGAGCACAGCCGCCCTATGCCCACAGCCACACCTGACGGCAACACTCATGGCAGTATATGCGAGATAAATGGCCGGTGGTGGGTGTTCTACCACCGCCAGACCGGTCTCGACGAATACTCGCGCCAGTCGATGGTGGCGCCTATAACGGTCGAGGTGACAGAGGGGAAAGACGGAAAGGTGGTGATATCAGAGGGCGAGTACACCTCTGAGGGATTCATGACCGAGGGGCTGAACCCATTCGTCAGATACTCTGCCGGCATAGCATGTTATTATACCGCCACGAAGCCAGCTGTTCACAAATGGCCAAAGAACACATTCTACGGGTCGTATGTGAAGCCGATGCGCCTGAAGGAGCCACCCTCGGGGGATGTGTACAGGCTTGACGTGAACCACAACCCGGTAGTGAACAACACTGACGGCTCTGTCGTAGGGTACAAATACTTCAACCTCGACATGACAAACAGTGTCGATGGCCTCTGCATGAGCATGACTGTCGTGCCGGCGGGTATTGACGCCACTATAGACATCTACGTGGACAGCCCATACGAGACATGTGGAGGAAAGAAGGTCGGCTCGCTGTCCATAAAGCGCTCAATGGCCCAGACGCGCCAGACAATCACAGCCCCGATACCTGGGATAAGGGAGATGAGCGGCAAACATGCCTTGTTCTTCATTATACGGTCGGGCGTCAAAGGCAAGTCGGTCTGTGAGATACATGACTTCGCCATGACAACCGCGCCACAGCAGCAAGGCCGCTGACACAGGCACAGGAAGCCATCGTCCCAATAATGCCATTCGGCATCATAGCCATCACAACATGACCGGCACACGACGGCACACGGCATGACGCGCGAGGGGGCATGGCAGGATATACGGGGAAGAAGAGCGACAGACGAGGGAGGTCAGAGGCTTTTAGCCAGACCTCCCTCGCTTGTTTCCTTATACAGCGACGGGAGGTCATGTCCTGTCTGCTTCATCACCTTTATGACCTTGTCGAAAGGCACGCGGTGGTTGCCGTCAGAGAACGAGGCGTAGATATTGGCATCGAGGGCACGGCAGGCGGCGAAGGCGTTGCGCTCTATACATGGTATCTGCACGAGTCCGCAGACAGGGTCGCACGTCATGCCGAGATGATGCTCCAGTCCCATCTCTGCCGCATACTCTATCTGTGACGGGCTTCCGCCGAATAGCTGGCAAGCGGCGGCCGATGCCATGGCACACGCCACGCCTACCTCTCCCTGACATCCCACGTCGGCACCAGAGATAGAGGCGTTCTCCTTTACGATATTCCCGACAAGGCCTGCCGTGGCGAGGGCGTGTATGATGCGCTCGTCGCTGAAGTCATGAGCCTTGGCCGAGTGGTACAACACGGCAGGCAGGACACCGCAGGCTCCGCATGTCGGGGCAGTGACGATAGTGCCTCCCGACGCATTCTCCTCGCTGACGGCGAGCGAGTATGAATAGACGAGTCCTCTCGACTGCAACGATGGCTTGTATCCCATAGCCTTGACATGATATATGGCGGCCTTGCGTGTGAGGTTCAACGGGCCGGGCAGACGTCCCTCCGTCTCCAGTCCGCGCTCCACCGCATCCTTCATGGCCTGCCACACCTCGGCGAGATAGTCCCATATGGAGCTGTCCTCACACTCTGCCACATACTCCCAATAGCTGCGTCCGTTGTCGTAACACCACTTCATGATATCCGTCATCGTCGTGAGCTGGTATATGTCTCTGCTGTCAGACAACTCTCCCGACGCTTTCCCCTCAGACAGCGCTCCGCCTCCCACGCTATATACAGTCCACTCTTCTACGGCATTTCCCTCTGGGTCTTTCGCGACGAACATCATCCCGTTAGGATGGAACGGCAGGAACTCAGCCGGCCGCCATATTATATTGACCGGCGCGACAGGGTTCAGGACATCAATAATGGCTGTGTCTGTCTGGTGGCCACGCCCTGTGGCAGCGAGGCTGCCATATAGTGTCACCTCGAACGACGCTGCAGCCGGATGGCGCGCGAGGAATATCTTTGCGGCACGCTGCGGGCCCATGGTGTGGCTTGACGATGGCCCCTTGCCGATACGGTATAGTTCTCTTAGTGATTTCACAGTGTCAGTATCTTTTATGCGTTTTATCTTCTTTATCATGCAAATTTACTGATTTTCTGTTAAACAGCGGCCATTCATGCCATAACTATTAACTTATCTTAATTGTATGATATCATGCCCACGTGTTTACAGGAAAAAATATTATCTTTGCAGACATGAAAACGAGCAAACCGCACAATATATCATGGGGAGAGAATGTCATCATAGCCGATGCAGACTATATCGACCGTGTGGCGTTCAGCCTCATAGTCAATTTTGAGCGCATGATAGGCCGACATATCCCCAAGGCCGACATGGCCCAATGGGTAGAATGCATCGGTCTTGACGGGGGCATGTCATACGACGCTGTGTCCGGCGGCAATCCACACGTGACAGACGTAATCCTCGTGCATGATAAGTTGAGGGTGGAGATGGACAATTTCAATCCCGGGCAGCTGGGTGCCCACCCTGAGACAGAAGACGGGGAGCGTCCGTTAGAGGGCCAGGCTTTCAGCGGAAAGCTCGGCGAGTTCGTGTTCCATTGTGTGGAGTCAGACTCCACGACGCCTTCCATGACAAAGGCAGAGGTTATGGCAGACATCCTCGCCGCCATGGCCGACGAGCCTGGTGTGCGGCGTGTGATGGTCGTCCCCGACCTTGAGGACAGCTCCATGCCTACGATGGAGATAATGATGCCCGTCTTGAGACATCTTGACCGCGCGTGTCAGGAGAAGCGTGTCACAACATTCGCCATGCAGCCCCTGACGGCCATGCCATGCCGGACAGAGATTCTCGGCTACTCGCTCATGGCAGCGTTAGGGATAAGGGCCGACGAGATAAAGCCATGAGCATGGCCACCAGCAAGCATCGCCATAGATGTCAGCATGGTGAGTGAAGACCATCAGCAACGAATATAATGTTACCCTCCAGACAGAGAGTGTCTGGACAGAAGGAATAAGAAAACAAGAATAAAAACAATTATAATATGGCAAAGAAAGAAACAGAGCAGCCACAGAGCCAGATGGAAGCGAAGCTCCAGGCATTGCGTGCTGCCATGGCGAAGATTGAGAAAGACTTCGGCAAAGGCTCAGTCATGAAGCTTGGCGACCAGCAGATTGACAAGATAGACGTCATCCCCTCAGGCTCTTTGGGCCTCGACCTCGCCCTTGGTGTTGGTGGATATCCCAAAGGGCGCATCATAGAGATATACGGTCCGGAATCGTCGGGCAAGACAACGCTTGCCATCCACGCCATAGCCGAGGCGCAGAAGCAGGGCGGCATGGCAGCCATAATAGACGCAGAGCACGCCTTCGACCGCTTCTATGCCGCCAGCCTCGGTGTTGATGTCGATAACCTCTACATCTCCCAGCCGGACAACGGCGAGCAGGCGCTCCAGATAGCCGACCAGCTGATATCCTCCGCCGCTCTCGACATTGTCGTCATCGACTCTGTCGCCGCCCTTACCCCTAAGGCAGAGATAGAGGGCGACATGGGCGACAACAAGGTAGGCTTGCAGGCACGCCTCATGTCACAGGCACTGAGGAAGCTGACAGCGACCATCTCGAAGACCAACACGACATGTATCTTCATCAACCAGCTGCGCGAGAAGATAGGCATAATGTTCGGCAATCCAGAGACGACAACTGGCGGCAACGCCTTGAAGTTCTACGCCTCTGTCCGCCTCGACATACGCCGTGTGACAGCCATCAAGGACGGCGACCAGGTGCTTGGCAACCAGGTAAGGGTTAAGGTTGTCAAGAACAAGGTGGCGCCGCCATTCCGCAAGGCAGAGTTTGAGATACTCTTCGGCCAGGGCATCTCGAAGGTTGGAGAGATCATAGACCTCGCCGTCGAGTTTGATGTCATCAAGAAGTCAGGCTCATGGTTCAGTTACGGCGAGACACGTCTCGCCCAGGGACGTGATGCTGTGAAGCAGCTTATGCTTGACAACCCAGAGCTCTGCGAGGAGATAGAGAGCCGTGTGAGAGAGCTTGCCGAGGAGAAGATGAACTCATAAGCCCCGCCGCATCTGCCCACACGGACAGGGGACAAGAAGAGAAGGCATTCAGCACACAATATGGAGAAGGAGGAGAAGGCATGATGGCGACACCGCCGGTCAGCCTTCTTCTCCATGTTTTTTATGAACAGGTATATTCAGATAACCAAAATTCATTACTGGATAACACCATCACAGCCAATTAAGGGTGGTTCTAAGAATTAGCCCTGACAGAACTCTTCCTAACCCCAGCAGACAACAGCACATACACCCGCACCCCTCCCTCCACGCACAAACATAATTTTATTAACCGAAACAGGATAAGACAACATGACAAGAGCAATCATCACCGTAGTAGGTAAAGACACAGTAGGTATCATCGCACGCATCTGCACACATCTCGCAGACAACAGGATTAACATTCTCGACATCAGCCAGACCATCGTCAACGGCTATTTCAACATGATGATGATAGTCGATCTCTCAGGCTGCCCGACACCATTCGACGAGATATCCTCGACGCTCGCCACCATAGGCGAGGAGCTTGGTGTCATAGCCAAGTGCCAGCTTGAGGACATCTTCAACAAGATGCACCGCATCTGATGCAGGCACTGTTTTCCCCTTTGATTAAGACACAGACCATAGACCACCACAACGTAATGATAAACATCACAGAGGTATTAGAGACCAACAAGATGATAGAGCAGGAGAATCTTGATGTCCGCACGATAACCATGGGCATATCCCTCCTCTCTTGTGCCGACAGCTCTCTCGAGCAGACGTGCCACAATATATATACAAGGATAACCACTCTCGCCCGCGACCTTGTCGCTACAGGCGAGTCCATCTCGCGCGAGTTTGCCATCCCCATTGTCAACAAGCGCATCTCCGTCACGCCCATCTCCCTTGTCGGCGCGTCGTGCTGCCATATCCCCGCCGACTATGTCACCATCGCCAAGACCCTCGACCGCGCCGCGAAGGATGTCGGGGTGAATTTCCTCGGGGGCTACTCGGCCGTTGTCGCCAAGGGCATGACTCACAGCGACGAGCTCCTCATACGCTCCATCCCCCAGGCCATGGCCGTGACAGAGCGCATCTGCTCGAGTGTCAATGTCGGCTCAACGAAGACAGGCATCAATATGGACGCTGTGCGCCTCATGGGCGATATCATCCTTGAGACAGCCTCGCTGACAGCCGACAGGGACTCCCTTGGCTGTGCCAAGCTCGTCGTCCTGTGCAACGCGCCTGACGACAACCCCTTCATGGCCGGTGCCTACCATGGTGTGTCAGAGGCCGACGCCATCATCAATGTCGGCGTGTCAGGCCCTGGTGTCGTCAAGTATGCCCTGGAGCAGATGGACAAGGAGGCTGCCGGCGGACTGGCATCGTTCGGGACACTCGGCGAGACCATCAAGCGCACAGCGTTCAAGATAACACGCGTGGGGCAGCTCGTGGCCCAGGAAGCCGCCGCGCGCCTTGGCATCCCATTCGGCATCATTGACCTCTCTCTCGCCCCTACCCCTGCTGTCGGCGACAGCGTTGCCGACATTCTCCGCTGCATGGGATTGGGACATGCTGGCGCACCCGGAACGACGGCGGCCCTCGCCATGCTCAACGACCAGGTGAAGAAAGGCGGCGTCATGGCGAGCTCGTATGTCGGCGGACTGTCAGGAGCATTCATCCCCGTCTCTGAGGACCAGGGCATGATTGACGCTGTCGAGGCTGGTGCGCTGACGATAGAGAAGCTTGAGGCCATGACATGTGTCTGCTCCGTAGGCCTCGATATGATAGCCATACCGGGCGATACACCTGCGACGACCATCTCCGGCATCATAGCCGACGAGGCCGCCATAGGCATGGTAAACCAGAAGACGACGGCTGTCAGGCTCATCCCCGTCGTAGGGAAGACAGTCGGCGACAACGTGGAGTTCGGCGGATTGTTAGGCCATGCTCCCGTGATGCCTGTCAACACGTTCTCCTCACAGCGTTTCGTTGACCGTGGGGGAAGGATTCCGGCACCTATACACTCGTTCAAGAACTAAGCTGCTGTATGCCAGTGTCCCCTGCGCTTCATGCTCCGCAAGGCATGAATCTCCACCCTCTCCGCAGCCTGACATAACGAAGAATAACCACATCCAACCACGACGCATGAAGGCGGCAAGGATTTTCTCCTTGCCGCCTTCATGCGTTACAGTCCGTCGTGGAGTCAATCATCCATTCTCTCCTCGCCCTTACGTTCTCCTCATCATGCCATGGAGTCGGAGCCATGAATGCCTCTCAACACCTCTGGGATGTCAAACCGGTAGTCTTTCATCCGCTGCAGCGTCTCCCTGCCTCTGGCTGTCAGGCATACCATTACATGCCTCTTGTCCTCCCGTCCCATCTTTCTGCTGACGAGCCGTTTCCTCTCAAGGCTTCCCATCACCTTCGACACGTTTGACGCCGAGAGCCCCGTATGCTCCATGACGGTTGACGGTGTGACGCTGTCAGAGCCTATGGCACACATGGCCATGGCCTCATTGAGCGACACGCCGTGTACATCAATCAGTGTCGCCTCTAATGACGAGAGAGCCCTGACAAGCTCTCTCATCATGCAGATACATCCTATATGTTCCATCTTCGGCTATGCTGTCTGTTATATAAAGAGGTTGACATTGGCGTTCCCGGCTCTCTCCATGTATGTCGCCACGCCTCCCACAGTGACATTGTCGAGCAGTTCCTCACGCCTGATGCCCATCACGTCCATGGACATCTGGCAGGCGATGAACTCCACGCCGTTGTCTATGGCCTGCTGTCTCAACGTCTCAAGCGAGTCAACACCCTTCTCACGCATGACGTGCCTCATCATCCTCGCCCCGATGCCCATCATGTTCATCTTGGACAGCGCGAGGCCCCTTGTGTCTGACGGGAGCATCCATCCGAACATCTTCCCCCATACGTCTTTCCTGACTTTCGGCTTCTGCTGCTTCTTTATGGCGTTCAGTCCCCAGAATGTGAAGAATATGCTGACCTTCCGTCCTGTGGCTGCCGCGCCGTTAGCGAGCACGAACGTGGCGAGGGTCTTGTCAAGGTCGTCGCTGAAGAGAATGAGGGTCTTGCCCTTGCCGCCTTCCCCCATGCCTTCAGCAGCCGGTGTCCTGCCGCCTGTCTTCTCTATCTCGACGGTGTGTACCCCTCTGTCCGAGTGGCTCTTGACGAGCCTGTTGCCTGTTGTGCGGCACCATGCCTCGGCATCGCGTCTGAATCCCGCATCGGTCGATATGACCTCCACGTGCTGACCATCCACGGCATTCTCCATGGCCTGTCTGAGCCTCATGACAGGTCCGGGGCACTGCAAGCCGCAGGCATCGACCCTTATCGTCGTCTTCACCTCATGGCATGTTGTGGGGCATGGAGCCTGGGCTTCTGTCTCTCCCGTGCTGCCGGCTGACGGCTCGGGCAGGCTTATCGTGGCTGTCGCGGCACGGTAGGTCTTGATGCCTCCTATGAGGTTCCTGACATCTTTCCGTCCATGGCCTTTCAGGATGTTAGAGGCGAGATATCCTCTCAGCCCCACACCACAGAAGAGCCATACCGGCTTGTCGGCCGGAATCTCGTCCATCCTCTCCCTCATGTCATCGAGCGGAATGTTCACCGCCCCTGATATAGAGCCCAAGGCGTACTCGTCGGGGGTACGGACATCGATGAGCGTCACCTTGCTGGTGTCCGCCTGCTGCAGCTCGCGCCAATAGAGCGGTGTCATCTTCCCGCTGATGATGTTCCCGGCGACATAGCCCGATATGGCCACAGGGTCTTTCGCCGATGAGAATGGTGGGGCGTAGGCGTGCTCAATCCTTGTGAGGTCTGCGACTGTCGCTCCCTGCTTGATAGCGAGGGCATACTGGTCTATGCGTGTGTCAACACCGTCATACCCCACTATCTGCGCCCCATAGAGCCGCCCGCTGTCAGGAGCGAATGTTATCTTTATATCCATCTGCTGTGCTCCGGGATAGTAGCCGGCGTGTGCCGCGGTATGTATGGTCGCCGTGAGATACGGCATATCCATCTGCAGCAGGCGCTTGGCAGGCAGTCCGGTGGTGGCGACGGTGATGTCGAACACCTTGGCTATCGCCGTGCCTATGGCTCCCTCGTATCTCGTGCTGTTACCATTGACCATATTGTCTGCCACGATGCGTGCCTGTCTGTTAGCCGGGCCGGCGAGGAAGTTCAGCCATGGCTTGCCTGTGACGGGATGCGGATACTCTATCGCGTCGCCTACGGCATAGACGCCCTCGGCAGATGTCTGCAGATACTCATCTACACGTATGCCGCGCATCTCGCCCAGCCTCAGCCCCGCGTTCTCCGCGAGCTGTGTCTCAGCCCTCACTCCGATAGAGAGCAACACCATATCTGCCTTCAGCTCCATGCCAGATTTCAGCCTTACCGCCAGCTCCTGTCCGTAGTGTGAGAAAGCCTCGACGGCCTGTCCGAGATACAGTCTTACGCCTTTCTCTACGAGGTGCTCATGCACGAGAGCCGCCATGGAGAAGTCGATGGGCGCCATCACCTGTTGTGCCATCTCGACCACCGACACCTCTGCTCCGGCGTGCATGAGGTTCTCAGCCATCTCGAGTCCGATGAATCCACCCCCTACGATGACCGCCCGTCTGACGCTTCTCTCTGTCATGTATGCCTTGATTCTGTCCGTGTCGGCTACATTCCTCAGCGTGAAGATGCCCTCAGAGCCGATGCCAGTCAGTGGCGGAACGACGGGCGATGCCCCTGGCGAGAGGAGCAGACGGTCATACCGCTCGGCATATTCCTTTCCGTCTGCTGTCCTGACGCTGACGGTCTTCGCCTGGGTGTCTATCGCCGTCACCTCGCTGTTCACCCTCACGTCGATATTAAAACGTCTGCCGAAAGCCTCGGGTGTCTGCACGAAGAGCCGCTCACGCTCTGTTATCACTCCTCCTATATAATATGGCAGTCCGCAGTTGGCATACGAGATATGCTCTCCCCTCTCGAAGAGTATTATCTCCGCATCCTCTGTGAGGCGTCTTATACGTGCGGCGGCTGTTGCTCCGCCAGCCACTCCTCCCACTATGACATATCTCTGTCCGTGTCTTTTCTCTTTCATGATATACGTTTGTTTTTTGTTAATTATCAATCCGATATATTATTTTCCAACGGAAAACATTGCAAATATAATATATTATTTCCCTACAATATAGTTTCCAATGGAAAATATATAATTAATTAACATTCTGCCTTTAGGATGTAACTATTCTGCTAATATTGTACATAGCACGCGCTGAAAGCGCACAGAACGTATGTTTTGAGACGGCGGAGACACAAGGGGTTTATGGGGGTTACCAGTTAAACCATGTGTCAGTTACGAATCACAAAAACCATGATAAACCCCTTGAAGAGTATGTGGGGGCAGAGCCCCTGGTGTCGGGCTTCCGCTTCGGTCTTATAAGAGGCAAGCTCTTAACGCCCCAAGCGGAAGCCCGACACCACCTTCTTACAGAAGGCTACCATCCTCTTCAAGGCGACAAACAAGAAAAACAAACCTTCTGTCAGAAGGAGTACATATATCTGTACCAACATCAATGTAGTAATACTTCTGCAAAAGGGGTTCTGTATTTCTGTCACAGAAAAAAGGTTTATTTGACTTCATCGACGGCTGGCTGCACCTCTGCATAGGCATTGATGCTTATCGCCTTGTGATTGATGCAAAGCCCGATAGGGTGATGATGTAGCCGCCTGAAAAATATCTGAGCTTGCCTCAAGGATTTTCAGACGGCTGCAACACCAGTGGCTCGCAAGAGACACTTTCATCCAAGAATCTAAAACAGGCCCCATGCCACACACACCTCCCACTATGCCATCAAGCTGTCTGGACATAGCATGAAGACGTGAAGAGCCGACAGATGGCATTATGTCGGCATAATGTCCGTTTCTGTTACAAAACGATTCCCGGCAACCCGACGAGAGCGGGATATTCAGCAGCTGGCTGACTGAGGCCAAGAAATAGGCGAGGGATAGTCACATCTGTATATCCCTATATGTCAGCACAATAGAAAAAGCGAGCAGAGAATCTTATCGCACAGACCACCCGAAAAGGTATAAAACACGGGATGAAAGCTACTGTATGGGCAAGCAAAAGGCTACGGATGGAGGGCTGAGAGATGCTGAATGGGGTGGCCATCCAGTATCTCTTGCCCCACACAGCTCCAAAGGAGAATCCGTCTGGAACAGAAATCAGGCGTACGAGCAGCGGAGAGAAGGCTGAAACGCGCTAAAGCCACGTACAGAAACCGATTATCACATTGTCAGTAAAACTGACGTTTTTGCTTTCTCTCTGACAATCCGCCTAATGCTCTCCCCCACCCTCTCGCTGCCCCGGGTCTCTTCGGTCATTGACACGAAAAGCCCCCTCACGTCCCTCCACATTATAGTGGCGAGGCATGAGGGGGCTATGGGAAGAATCCAAGAGCCTGCCAATGCGGATGTATTCTTCCACATTGAAGGCGTGTGAGCGTCACAGCTCGGCCTTTATGCGCTCTATCATGGCGTTATACTCCTCGTCAGAGAGATATACCTCTCCGGGGTTCATGCGGAACAGGCCTGGATAGTCTGGGCCGCCGATATACTTCGGCACGAGGTGGAAATGGAGGTGTGAGAGAGTGTCGGAGAATGCCCCATAGTTGATTTTCTCCGGGTTGAAGGCTCGCTGCATGGCTCGTGTGGTCTGCGCGACATCGGCCATGAAGTCGTTGCGCTCAGAGTCAGAGAGCTCGTTGAGGTCATTGACATGATGGTCATAAGCCACGAGGCAGCGTCCACGATAGGTCTGCTCCTTGAAGAGGAAGAGACGTGAGACACGCAGATGGCATATCTCTATCATGAGCGAATGGAGCGTCTCATTGTTTGTGCAATAGAGACAATCTTTTGGATCACTGTACATAAGTAAAAAAGATTTATGATTAACAAGAGCGTGGAACCTGCCACATAGAAAGCGCGCGGCAGGCCTTACAGACGCAAAATTATAACATTTTTCGGAGAACAGGCATTAAATTATGATATTTTTTGTAAATTTGCACCGTTTTATTATATATACATTAGGGTGGAGAGGAACATATGTATGGGCAGAAAGTGGAAGGAAGAATCGTAAGATTAAGGTAAAAGGATATACGACAATATGAGGAAATCAGTCACTGACATTCTGCGCGAGACAGAGAAGACTCTGTTCAGCTTTGAGGTTCTGCCGCCCGTCAAGGGAAAGAGCATAGAGCAGATATACGCCACTGTTGACCGCCTGATGGCGTTCAACCCCGCATTCATAGAGGTCACGACCCACCGCTCTGACTTCTCTTACCGTGAGATTGAGCCAGGGCGTTATGTACGCATAGAAGACCGTCTGCGCCCCGGCACGGTCTCTGTCTCGGCCGCGCTGAAACAGAGATACGACGTCCCCGTCGTCCCACACATAATATGCTCTGGCTACACACAGCAGGAGACAGAGAACGAGCTGATAGACCTCGCCTTCTTCGACATCTTTGACCTCCTCGTGCTTAGGGGCGACAAATCGAAGATGGACAACCGCTTCATCCCGAAGGAGGGCGGCCTGAGGTATGCCTCACAGCTCTGCACGCTTGTCAACCGATTCAACGACGGCAAGCTGCTCTTCGGCGACACCCACACGACGCTTGAGGGGAAGCGGCCGTTCACGTACGGCGTGGCGGGATACCCTGAGAAGCATGACGAGGCCATGTCGCCAGCGAGCGACATGGACGCGCTGAAAGAGAAGGTGGAGCTCGGGGCGGGGTATATCGTCACACAGATGTTCTTCGACAACAACAAATACTTCGACTTTGTCGAGAGATGCAGGAGAGCGGGCATCGACGTGCCCATCGTGCCGGGCCTGAAGCCGATATCGACCATGAACCACATGTCGATGCTGCCACGCACATTCCACATCGACTTCCCCGACAAGCTCGTGAAGATGCTTCGGGGATGTGAGACAAACGCCGATGTCAGGAAGGTGGGCATTGAATGGGCCATAGGCCAGTGTGAGGAGCTGAGGGCGGCCAAGGTGCCGTCGCTACATTTCTACACCATGAACGCCGCACAGGCGATAGAGGAGATAATGACCTGCCTGAACGCCTGACGGGAGCCATACGGAGCCAAGAGGAGGGCACGGGGGAGTATCATGACATCACCCCAAACAAGTAATGTTAAAGAAATAACTTCCTCTGGTTTTACATTCGTCACTTTCGCAGGGGCACTATGGAAATCCTGTGTCAACCGGGAAAAACATGAAATAAACCATTCTTCTGTAACAATATTGGAATACAAGACACAGGTACTATGTGTCTCTTCCAACAAAAGGTTTGTTGCATGTTTATCGCCTCGAAGAGGATGTCAGCCTTCTGCAAGAAGGTGGTGGCGGGCTTCCGGCTTGGACGTTAAGAGCTTGCTCTTATAAGACCTAAGCGGAAGCCTGACACCAGGGCGCCGCCCCACATACTCTTCAAGGGGTTTATAATGGTTTTTGTGATTCGTGACTGACACCGTGGGTTACTGGTGACCTGCATAATTGCCGAAGTTATTTCTTGAACATCACCAAACAAGAACATACAGACATGACCAATACAGACAACACGACATACGCCACGACACCGCTGCTCATGGACGGAGCGATGGGGTCGCTGATACAGGAGTACGGCCTCGGGGAGGCCGACTTCAGGGGCTCACGCCTCAGAGACAGCAGGGTGCAGCTGAGGGGGAACAACGATATGCTCTCCCTGACACGCCCTGACATCATTCTCGACATACACCGCCGGTATCTGAGGGCTGGCGCCGACTTCATCATCACCGACACCTTCTCGGCCCAACGCATATCACAGCAGGAATACATGACGGGCGACATGGTGAGGGAGATGAACCGTGAGGCGGTTCGTCTGGCACGCCAGGCTGTCAGCGAGATGGCCGCGACGGGCGACACGAGGAGGAGGTATGTCATGGGCGACGTGGGGCCTACAAGCCGTATGCTGTCCATGAGCGACGATGTCAGCGACCCTGCCGCGCGCAGCGTGACATTCGATGAGATGGCCGCAGCATACCATGAGCAGATAGAGACACTCATAGGGAGCGGCGCCGACGGCATCATCATGGAGACATGTTTCGACACGCTGAACCTCAAGGCCGCGCTGGCCGCTTTCGCCGATGTGACAGAGGGGATGGCAAGAAGGCCGCTGCTGCATGTGTCGATGACTATATCTGACGCGTCGGGGCGGACACTCTCGGGGCAGACGATAGAGGCTTTCGTGGAGTCAGTGATGCACGCACGGCCTGACGTGATAGGCATGAACTGCGGACTGGGGGCAGAGGCTATGGTGCCCTATCTGAGGCGCATGAGGGAGGCTGTCAGAGGCCGGTGTCTCGTGGCGTGCCACCCGAACGCGGGCCTGCCGAACGAGATGGGACAGTATGACGACACGCCTGAGGAGATGGTAAGGCAGATGATGCCCATGGTGGAGGAGGGACTCGTCGATATCATCGGAGGATGCTGTGGCACGACACCCGCCCACATCGAGGCTTTCAACCATGAGCTGAGAGGCCGCGGGGCAGGGATGACAGACGCCACAGGCACGGCACAGGGACAGCGGACGACTGCCGACAGGGACGGAGAGTGCAGGCTCACTGTGACAGGGCTGGAGCACTTCCAGTTCAGCCGGGAGGACTTTGTCGTTGTCGGCGAGCGATGTAACGTGGCGGGGTCGAGGAAATTCCTCAGGCTAATAAACGAGCACAAATATGACGAGGCTCTCGATATAGCCCGCACACAGATAGAGAAGGGGGCGATGGTGGTCGATGTGAACATGGACGACGGACTGCTCGACGCGCGCGGGGAGATGACACGGTTCCTCAACCTCCTCATGTCCGACCCCTCTGTCTGCCGCGTCCCCGTGATGGTCGATTCAAGCCGCTTCGACGTCATTGAGGCCGGACTGAAATGTTGTCAGGGGAAATGTATCGTCAACTCCATCTCGCTGAAGCAGGGCGAGGAGCGATTCGTAGAGCAGGCCAGGAGGATAAGACGGCTCGGGGCGGCTGTCATCGTCATGCTCTTCGACGAGGAGGGACAGGCGACAGATTACGAGCGGCGCATCAGCATAGCGCGGAGAGCCTACCGTCTGCTTGTCGATAAGGCCGGCATGGAGCCTGCCGACATCATCTTCGACCCTAACGTGCTGACCATAGCGACTGGCATGGACGAGCACCGCCGCTATGCCCTCGACTTCATACGGGCGACACGGTGGATAACAGACAATCTCCCCGGCGCGCGTGTCAGCGGCGGACTGTCAAACCTCTCATTCGCTTTCCGCGGCAACAACTATCTGCGTGAGGCCATGCACGCCGTCTTCCTCCACCACGCCAAGGAGGCCGGCATGAACATGGCCATAATGAATCCCGCCACAGCGATGAGGTATGAGGACATCCCCGAAGACCTGCGCGAGGCCATAAGGAGAGTCGTTCTCGACGAGACACCTGACGCCACAGAACGCCTGACAGAGATGGCGGCGGAGATTCTCAGCCAGCAACAGGCCGAGAAGGAGAGGCGAAAGGCTGAGAGCGACAAGCCGGAAGAGACGGCGAATGGACAGGAGGGGACTGACGGAAGGCTGACAGACACACCAGAGGAACGGCTGAAAAAGGCTCTGGCCGAGGGACGACACGACACTATGGCTGAGGACATAAACCGGCTGACACAGCGCGGCATGTCGCCGCTCGACATCATCTCTGGACCTCTGATGGAGGGCATGAACCATGTCGGGAAGCTCTTCGGCGAGGGAAAGATGTTCCTGCCACAGGTGGTCAAGGCGGCAAGGGCGATGAAAAAGGCGGTAGAGATACTGCTGCCTGAGACTGAGACCCGCAGCGAAGAAGCCTCAGACAAAGGCCGTGGAGCAGACGCGGAGACAAGACAGAGAGGCATGACGAAGCCTGAGCCAGGGAAGACAGTGGTCATAGCGACAGTGAAAGGCGATGTCCATGATATAGGGAAGAACATCGTCGGAGTGGTCATGGCGTGCAACGGATTCCATGTGATAGACCTCGGAGTGATGGTCGAGCCGGAGAGGATTGTCGAGGAGGCGGTGAGGAACAATGCCGACATCGTCTGCCTCTCAGGACTCATAACGCCGAGTCTCGACGAGATGTGCCGTGTGGCGGAGATGATGCAGAGCCGCCATCTGACAATACCTATATTCGTGGGCGGAGCGACAACGTCCGAGATGCATACCGCCGTGAGAATCGCCCCGCTATACGGCGGGAGCGTGTTCCACATGAGAGACGCGTCGCAGAATCCCGTCGTGGCCACCCAGCTGGCCGACAGCAGACAGCGCGAGGAGGTCATCATGGCCAACAGGTCGCGGCAGCAACGCCTCAGGATGGCACAGCACAAACGTGAGCAACGCCTCATCGTGCAGCGTGCGACAAGCGAGGCACTCGGAGAACCGACACCACTACAGCGACGCTTCTCGTGCTCATGGGCCGACTACAAGCCGGCCATGCCGCCGGTAGAGGGACTGGGCAAGGTGAGGAGAATTGGCATAGGAGAGCTGACAGAGCATATCGACTGGGTGTATTTCTACTGGGCATGGAGAGTGAAAGAGGACTCGGAAGAGGGTCGGCTCCTCAGACACGATGCCGAGGAGAGGCTGGCTGAGATGGCGGCTGACAGCGGGATGTATGTCATAGCGAGACAGGCGTTCTACCCCGCACGCGGAACATCAACGTCGATAAAGACAGGACTTGTCGATATCCCGACACCACGACAAGGGGCGATAATGCATGGAGGACAGCGGCGGGAGCAGTGTCTCTCGCTCTGCGATTACGTCTCGCCCATGGGAGGAGACTATATCGGGGTGTTCGCCGCGACAGTCTCTGAGGCTTATGTCAGGAGGCTCGAGGAGATGAAACAGACAGGCAACGATGACTACGAGACTCTGCTCATGCAGACCATTGCCGACCGTCTGGCCGAGGCGGCAGCAGAGATGATGGGGAAAGAGCTGGCAGCAGGATATATAAGCGAGAAGGACGGCAGGCGACACTCATGGCACGGCATACGCCCGGCTGTAGGCTATCCGTCACTGCCCGACCAGAAGGCGATATTCCTCCTCGACAAGCTCATGCCATACAGCGAGCTGGGCATACGGCTGACAGAGAACGGCGCGATGTACCCGCAGGCATCTGTGACAGGACTGTACATACAACATCCCGACGCAGTGTATTTCTCACTGTGACATAGGGAGATAATACCGACAAACCATATAACCATGAAAACGCCAATGAGCTTTGAAGAGCTGCTGGCCTGTATAGAGACAGCAGACAGACACCCAGACACAACAGCCTGGGAGATATACTATTACCTCAAGAGCAACTATGAGGCGATAGGTTCGAAAGAGTCACGCATGTTGCTCGCTACATACATGAAGCTGCCCGTGGCGAGGCCATCTGTCATACACTCATGCATGCTCGCCACGTCGCTGAAGATAGCCGCAAAGTACAGCGACTTCCGCCTCCCTGACTTCCTGAGGCTGTGGGGATATGGCCGTATGCTGAGACCCGAGGACAGGGAGAGGCAGAAAGGAAAGGACGGACACATGGCGATGTCGCTCATGGAGAGGGCCGAGAAAGCCAGACTGGCATACGCCCTCCGCCATCCTGACGCACGCCAGGGGACAGAGGGCATCATGCCTATGGTGGCGGTGAAGATGTTCGAGACGGCGGCACAGGGGAGGAAGCGGAGGACTGTGAAGCTTGTGGCGCAGAGCGGCATGAGCATCGTGGCCGACGCACATCTCTTCCCATGCAAGCCGTGGGAGATACAGAACCGCGTCTTCGACATACTGCTCAGGAAGAATATGAGGGGAGAGCCGGCCGTCATGGATGTGGCACTGTCCAGACTGAGGGTGGAGAATCTCTTCGCCCCTGTTGTAGGATATATCGACGGACTGGACCTGAACCATGGCCACTACCATGTGTTCGACAACATGTCACGCCATTTCGTGGCACAAGGAGAGATGATCAGATGCGAGAAAGGCCAGTTTGTGACGTTCGCACCCGTGATAGCGACAAACGACAAGTTCAAGACCGCCGTCATCTGCAAGGTACTCGGCGACGAGGACGGTCTGAGGGAGTTCGGGACATACACAGCGACAACAGGATTCATAGACCGTGAGAAGGGTTATTTCACATACACAATAACGTCTGAGATAAAACCCACAACAGAGGGAGAGACGAGCCTGACAGGAAGCGCTAAACTGAGTCTCCTGGGCGACAGCGCGGCAAGCCTGAGGCCACAGCAGGAGATAAGGATTCTCATGTTCCTGAGAAGGGGAATGGACGGGACGAAGCGCAACCACGTCGCAAAAGTTATCCTCACAGGCAACCATGGCTAAGCAGAACCCACGCGGACCACTACAGGCTATGCCGGTGGTGAGATATGCCATTCTGTTCATGGCTGGCATATTGGCGGCAGACAATGTGGCCATGGCCAGCAATATGGCTGTGGCGCTGACCGTGTTGGCTCTCACAGCCGGCGTGGCTATAATAGCATGGAGGAGATACCAGCTGGCAGCAAGCGGAGCCGTAATGGCGGGAATAATGGCGACAGGAGCCATAAGATACGACGCGATGCTCGACAGTATGGTGAGCGAGAAGACATCGGCAAGGATGGAGATGGTCGTCGGGAGCGAGCCACGCGAATATGGGAAGACACTGCAATATGACGCCATCATAACCCAAGGTGGAAGGATGAAAGGACATCATGTCCATGTGGCGGAACTGAGAGACTCTGCCGTCACCACGGCGACGCGCGGCTTGGGGACGAGGCTGAGAGGCTATGGAGAGGTGAGTCCGCTGAGCGACACCCCGCATTCGTCACACAACAACTTCAGCTACAGGCGGTGGCTCATGGCGAGAGGCATAACGGAGACGGTGTTCATACTCAAGGCAGCAGAAGTCGTGAGGGAGGAACAGAGGGAGGACAGAGCATCAGACATTGGCGGCATAGGCATAGCAGACCGTCTCCGGCTAAAGGCCCTGACCGTGAGGCAGAGCATAATACAGCGGATGGAAGAGCCCCGTCTCGACAACAAGACGCTAAGCATAGCCGCGGCGATGGCTCTCGGATATAAGACGCGGATAGACAAGGAGACACGCGACGCATACAGCATGGCGGGGGCATCACATATCCTGGCCCTCTCGGGCATGCACCTCGCCATCATATACATGGTGCTGACAACCGTCTTCGGCAGGAGGGGCGGATGGCGGAGATGGCTCATAATAACTCTGATATGGGCTTATGTGCTTATGGTAGGGATGCCAGTGTCGGTGGTCAGAGCCGCAACGATGCTGTCTCTCCACCATATAGCGGACATGTCAGGACGCCGGCAACACCAGCTGAACATCATCGCCGCGGCACTGCTCATAATCCTGCTGGCATCGCCGGCGGCACTGTGGGACGTTGGTTTACAGCTCTCGTTCCTCGCCGTGACAGGCATCATCCTCATCGCCCCGCCTATCATCAACACCATGCCTGAGACACTCACACGGACACAGCATGGCCTCATGAGAGGCAGACAGGCGGAGATGACGGTCAGACAAGCCATCGCGCGAAAGACACGCATGGCATTACGCCACATAGGACGCTGGCTCTGGGAGATAATGGCCGTGAGCGTCGCGGCACAGATAGCTACGGCTCCAATGGTGGCATTCTACTTCGGGAATATCGTGACAGGATTCCTGCTGACAAACATCATCGTCATCCCGGCGGCGACAGCGATAATCCTGCTGACCGTCACGCTCATCATCCTCATGCCCGTCACGCCGTTGGCGGCAGTCGCTGATATGGTGGCATGGACGCTGAGCCAGTGCGCCGTGACGATGGACAGGGCAGTGGCAGAGATAGCATCATGGCCGTGGGCTTGCATAACGGGGGTCAGATGCAATGCTGTACAGGTAACGATGGCTTATGTCGTGATAGCCGTAGGGATAGCATTCATATACCGTCACCGCAGCCTTACTGAGCTCAGACAATAAAGAATGGCAGACGGATGGAAGACCGTGACTTTCATTTGGGTTATGTGAAAGTAAGTAGGAATAATGTTATAAATACGAAAAAGCAACGCAAAATGTATTGATTGTCAAGAAAAAGCATTACCTTTGCAGTCAAATTATCAGAAAAAGAATAAAAGAAACATGGCACAAGAAGACGTTTTCAAGAAAATTGTAAGCCACTGTAAAGAATATGGCTTCGTATTCCCATCATCAGAAATCTACGACGGACTCGGCGCTGTCTATGACTACGGCCAGAATGGTGTCGAGCTGAAGAACAATATCAAGCAATACTGGTGGCAGTATATGGTCAATGTCCATGAGAATATCGTCGGCATCGACTCTGCTATCTTCATGCACCCTACAATATGGAAGGCATCGGGACACGTAGATGCTTTCAACGACCCTCTCATTGACAACCGCGACTCTAAGAAGCGCTATCGCGCCGATGTCCTCATCGAGGACCAGATAGCCAAGTATGACGAGAAGATAGAGAAAGAGGTTGAGAAGGCAAGGAAGAGATTCAAGGACAGCTTCAATGAGGAGCAGTACCGTGCGACATCGCCTAAGGTGGCAGAGCTTGCCAGCAAGCGTGACGCCCTCCACAAGCGCTTCCAGGACGTCATGAACGCCGAGGGAGGCATCGACCTTGACGGGCTGAAGCAGATTATCCTCGACGAGGAGATTGTATGTCCTATATCCGGAACACGCAACTGGACAGATGTGCGCCAGTTCAACCTCATGTTCAAGACAGAGATGGGTGCGGCAGCCGAAGGCTCCTCAACTGTATATCTCCGTCCCGAGACAGCACAGGGAATATTCGTCAACTATCTCAACGTGCAGAAGACAGGCCGCATGAAGGTGCCTTTCGGCATAGCACAGATAGGCAAGGCTTTCCGCAACGAGATTGTCGCACGACAGTTCATATTCCGTATGCGTGAGTTCGAGCAGATGGAGATGCAATTCTTCGTTAAGCCTGGGACAGAGCTCGAATGGTTCAAAGAGTGGAAGCAGCGCCGCATGGCATGGCATCAGGCTCTCGGCTTCGGAGCGGAGAACTACCGTTTCCACGACCACGACAAGCTGGCCCACTATGCCAACGCCGCAACAGACATCGAGTTCCACATGCCATTCGGATTCAAGGAGGTTGAGGGAATACACTCACGCACAGACTTCGACCTCTCACAGCACGCCAAGTTCTCCGGCAAGAAGATTGAATACTTCGACCCTGAGACAAACGAGCGCTATACACCATACGTCATAGAGACATCCATCGGTGTTGACCGTATGTTCCTCTCCATCATGTGCCACTCTTACGACGAGGAGAAGCTCCCTAACGGAGAGACACGCACCGTGCTACATCTCCCTGCTGCCCTCGCCCCTGTCAAGCTCGCTGTATTCCCGCTCACAAAGAAGGACGGACTGCCAGAGAAGGCACGCGAGATAATCGACGGACTGAAGTTCCACTTCAACTGCAAGTATGAGGAGAAAGACCAGATAGGCAAGCGCTACCGCCGTCAGGACGCCATCGGCACACCATTCTGTGTCACTGTCGATCATCAGACCCTTCAGGACAACACCGTGACACTGCGCCATCGTGACACAATGGAGCAGGAGCGTGTGGCCATAAGCGACCTCCTGCATATCGTAGGCGACAGGGTAAGCTTCGCCTCACTGCTGAAGAACATGAAGTAAAGACACAAGCCATGCCTGCGCCCCCTCCTTCCGTACACAAATAATAAGGCTATGGGAGGAGGAGGCATGTGCCCCCACACATAAAACGATTCCTCACGACAAGATGAACAAGACGATATACACGCTCCTAATCCTCGCCCTCACGGCTATGCTCGCCGCATGCAGTGAGACAAACGAGGAGACAAACGAGTTTGACAACTGGCAGGAACGCAACGACGCGTTCTTCACATCCATATACGAGAAGGCACGCGCTGCACAGCAGAGCGGGGACAACTCGTGGAGGATAATTCGCGCATACACAAAGAACACGGAGACCACCGCCATTGCCGACCATGTCGTGGCTCATGTGCTGACAGAAGGCGACGCAACAGCCGAGCCGACACTCTACACCGACTCTGTGGCCATCCATTACAGCGGCAGCCTCATGCCATCGGCATCATATCCTGAGGGATATCTGTTCGACTCGTCATGGACAGGCGACTATAACCTCGAGACAATGACAGTGTCAAAGGGCGTGGCAAGCATGTATATCGACGGATTCACGACAGCCCTCATGGCCATGAAGCCCGGAGACAGATGGGAGGTATATATCCCATACGCCTTAGGCTACGGGACAAGCAGCCAGAGCACAATACCAGCCTACAGCACGCTAAAGTTTGACATAACACTCGTGAGAGCCTGGAAGAAGAGAATATAGGCAAGAGACTCTTTCCCATACCCATTCCTCTGTCGCTGAAGAGAAAGGGTGTGGACAGAAACAGAAGCGTTATGGGACTGAGACACTGTGTGTCGCATCGAGCAGTCCACATGCCCGACCACACACGACACACCAACAACAGACAGAGGAACCCTCGAAATAGAGCAGCCCCGTCAGGCAGAGCAAGGAGACCGACATCTCCATTATGCTCTCCCTGACGGGGCTGTTCTATTTATTGGTATTGCCAAGATTACACTAAGCGTCTGTCATTTATATCTCATCCACTTGACCATATCCTTGAGCGTAGGCTTCTTCCCGTACATAAGGACACCTATGCGGTAAATCTTGCCCGATATCCATACGAAGAGGATAGCAGTGGCATACAGCAGGGACACAGAGAGGAGTTCCTGCCACAGCGGCACGCCGAACGGGAGCCTCACCATCATGACCACAGGAGATGTCAGCGGGAACATCGACGCCCAGAAAGCCAGCGGCCCGTCGGTATTCTCCATGCTTCCCATGGCGGCATAGATAGAGAATACCATGATAATCATCATCGGCATCATGAACTGGGCTGAGTCTTCCTGTGAGTTGACAGCAGCGCCGATGGCCGCATAGAACGACGAATAGAGGACATATCCTCCAAGGAAATAGAGCACAAAGAGTATGGCAATCTCCGCGAGGGGCATTGTCGAGAGGGCTGCCATCATCTCTGCGGCAGGGCTCTGTGCGGCCTCGGCCATAGCCACTGACATCGAGCTGTCCATCATCTGCGTGCCGGCAGCGATATCTGGGGTCAGAGAGAATGTTGTAAGAGTTGAGACACTGAGCAGCATAAGCCCCCAGACAAGCATCTGTGTGAAACCAACAAGCATGATGCCAATGATCTTTCCCATCATGAGGTCGAACGGCCGTACGCTTCCTATGATGACCTCCACGATGCGGTTGGTCTTCTCTTCCATCACACCCTGCATGACCATACCACCGTATGACAGCACGAACATATATATAAGTAGCGAGGATACAAGGCCGAGGGCCATGGCGACATCGCCCGAGGAGAATGTCTCCCCGCCCTCAGCGTCCCATTTTATTGTCTTGACGTTTATGTCCTGCTGGAGGTCGGCTATGATATTGTCAAGGCCGGGGATATTATAAGCCGCAAGCTTGTCGGCATGTATCTGGCGGCCCAGTGTCTCCTCGACGTAAGAGAGGAGGTCTTGCTGTATCTCCCCACGGCTGTACATGCGGACGGCAGAGGGGTCTTTTGAGAGGTCGGCTGTGATGCTTATGACGACATCGGCAGGAGCCTCGTCAGTATTATATGCCGCAAGGGTACGGTCGGCTTTCATGAAGACATACCCCTCACAGCGTGTGCTGTCCGCCTTCTGTGCCTCAGTGAAAAGGGCCGCATAGCGTCCCGTCGTGTCGATGATGGCCACGGGGCGTTCCTTGTCGTCCTTGACAGAGCCGAGGAGGAGAGGGAGTGTGACAATGCCGACAATGAGGAATGGTATAAGTATGGTGAGTATGAGGAATGAGCGTTTCCTCACACGTGTCATGTACTCACGCCCGATGACGATAAATATATTATGCATAGTATGGTTCTGTTGATTATGAAAAATGTGATTGGTTGAGGTCGGGGCTGTACGCAGGTTGCTGTCATGCCCTATATAGATGGTATCATCCAGCCGCATGGGTGTCAGGGGAAGAGACTGCCGCAAGGAACACATCGTTCATGGAGGGCAGCACCTCACGTACGGTGACATTCTTGAAATGGCGCGCCATCTCGTCTGCCTGCTCCTTTGTTCCCTGGGCTGTTATCTCATAGCGTCCGTCGGCAAACTGCCGCTTGACATCGAGGACAGAGCCTTGCAGCACGATGTGTCCCTTATTGACGAGTGCGATAGAGTCACACACATCCTCTACTGAAGCCATATTGTGGGTGGAGTATATGATGGTATGTCCCTCATCGCGCAGGGCGAGAATCTCTCTCTTCAGCAACTCGGCATTGACGGGGTCGAAGCCGGAGAATGGCTCATCGAATATCATCAGCGGCGGACGGTGGACAACGGTAGCTATGAACTGAACTTTCTGCTGCATACCCTTCGACAGCTCCTCAAGTTTCTTGTGCCACCATGGCATGATGTCGAACTTCTCAAACCAGCGGGTCAGCTCTTGTTTCGCCTCAGAGTATGACAGGCCCTTGAGCCTCGCGAGATAGATGGCCTGCTCGCCGACACCCATCTTCTTATACAGTCCGCGCTCCTCAGGCAGATAGCCAATGCGGCGGACATCGTCGGCACGGAAGGGATGGCCGTCAAAGATTACTTCCCCACTGTCGGGCATCGTGATGCGGTTGATGATACGTATGAGTGTCGTCTTTCCGGCTCCGTTAGGGCCGAGGAGGCCGAACACCTTGCCTCTCTCGATGCTTACCGAGACATCATCAAGAGCGACATGCTGGGCATAACGCTTTACAATATGATTCGCCTGTAACATGATTCTTATAATATTATGTATATAGGGATAAAACTATCAAACATTTGCATGTATTTCACCTCCATAAGCCAGATGGCATAAGTAGGGGCTTGTCCGCCTCAACATCTTTATTGATAATGGGTGCCTCAGCAATCAGAGCAAGCTC
>JBJEAW010000103.1:98111-139709 GCA_051869435.1 Prevotella sp.
TGTCCGCCTCAACATCTTTATTGATAATGGGTGCCTCAGCAATCAGAGCAAGCTCCATTGCGTTCGGTTTGCACTATCTTTGGATAAGATAGGCGGCGC
Organism: Prevotella sp.; assembly: GCA_051869435.1. GTDB lineage: Bacteria > Bacteroidota > Bacteroidia > Bacteroidales > Bacteroidaceae > Prevotella. Next base: position 98,211 of record JBJEAW010000103.1, read on the forward strand.
CTCAGCAATCAGAGCAAGTTCCATTGCGTTCGGCTTGTACTATCTTTGGATAAGATAGGCGGTGCCTCAGCAATCAGAGCAAGCTCCATTGCGTTCGGTTTGCACTATCTTTGACACAACACACACAACGTTTACTACACGGTAAGAAGGAAAAATAGCATTTAGCTTATATTTTATATTGTATTGCTACGCGCAAGTAAACTAATGTAACATAAATGCGGATAATATTCATCTATCCGTCTCCTGGCAAATCCCACAAGAAAAAACACTAAAGAATGTTGCGGGACAGGGAAGTCATCTGGCGGAGAGCAGTTGCCGCGCACGCTCTATAATAGTATCACGTCCCCGCAAAAAGTCATCATCGGAGATTGACACATAGACATCAGGCTCTATGCCTTCCTCTGTACACTGCTGGCGCACATCGTACATAGGGCAGGCCGAGAAACGCACAGACCATCCATTGGGCAGCTCTGACGAGAATGGGAGCCCCGCTCCGCCGCCCGTCTTGTCGCCTATGATCGTGGCACCACACTCACGCATATACTTCACGAACTCGTTCGCAGCGCTATATACGCCACGGTTAGTGAGCACGACGACGCGTTTCTGCCATCTCAGATATGACGACGGCTTGAGCCTCTGCTCCTCCATATCAGAGAAGTCAGTATGGCCGGGTCCCCGCTTGTGGCGCATGTATCCGACAAGTATCTCACGGTCTGTGAATCGTGATGCGAGACGCTCTGCCGCCGTCAACAGGCCGCCGCTGTTCGACCTCACATCTATTATAAGCCCATTGGTAGGGGCGAGATAGTAGAGAATCTCGTCGAGATTGCCCTCGCCAGGCATATTGTCGAATGTCGGGCAGTAGATATATCCTATGTTGTCGTCAAGCATACGGTAGCGCAGGCCTCCCGTGACACGGTAGTCGGTAGAGAGGTATCGGCGCAGGAGTGTGTCAGAGAAATTGGTGGGATAGTCCTCTTTCCATGACCAGTTGCGGGCGAGATCGAATGACGAGGAGAGGTTGACGTGTCCGTCGCGCAGCTCTCCGAGCATATTGCCCATGACCTCAAAGAGCTGTTCGGCGGGGAGCTTGGCTGTCACTTGTCTGCTGTATCGTGTGTGTATCTCGTCCCAGCTGACGCCCAGCAGCCTCTCTTTCTCAGGGAAGAAGCAGTAGCGCTGGTCCATTATGCTCCATAATGCCTCAAGGTTGCCCTCTGCCGTATCGGCATACTCATCCTCTGCCACGCAAGAGAACATAGACATGACACATAGAAGAAGCAGGGGGAGTATGTTGGCTGAGGATAGTTTGTGCATCGGTCAGAAAGAGATTATGGAGGTGTTTAACCATGCTGATGTATGAATACGTATAATAGGGAGCGGCCTTTCAGGATGTCCACATGAGCTACGTCCTCAACGCCTTATAACCACCCCGAGCATGAGGGCAGAGGTGTATATATGGCGTTTCAGATGGTTGACATTCTGCTGGCGGTAGTCGCCAAGATAACCTATGCGCCATGTGACGCCAAGGAACGGGACATCGGCTGTCAGCGTATGGCGCAGCGATGGCAGGCTGGCAATAGTGACGGGGACAACGTTATGGTCATAGTCGCCACGCTCAAATATCTCATAGTAAGACTGTCCGTAAGCGGGCGAGAATGTCAGTCCGGCCAGAGGGCAGCTCGCCTCGTACGACAGAGTGACGCGCCCGAGGCTGTAATCGGCGTGGACAAGGGGGCCGACATCGAGCGTGACGACAGCCTGGGCTGGGTTGTTGCCATTGCGTGTGTTATATATGAATCCGCCCGTAAACTCTCCCTGCACGCCCACTCTCAGGCTGAAACGCTCTGCATGGAGCCTCATGTCTCTCATGAATCCATATTGGAAATGATACCCTCCGGAGAGTGTCGCCCCGTTCTCTGAGCGCGACTTGCCATAGGCGCCATACCCCTCATTGATGATGAGGCGGCTCCAGAGGTGGTTGTCTCTCTCACGCACAGTGTGTGAGACATATCTCAGCTCTCCCCCGCCATAGCTCTCTGGCGACAGGTATGTGTCCTGGACAGAGCAGACCCCTATAGCTGCCATCTTGGCGTTGACGACATGGCGCTGCACAGCAGGCTCTGTCTGCCCCTTTACAGCGTGGGCAGAGATGAGCAGAAAGGCTATTGATAAAAGGCGGTATGTCATCAGTCGTCGAATTTAAAGCTTAGCTGTCCGGTTATCTCGTCCTCCACCTCCTGCTCTGTCTTTCCGGCGTCAGGGTCGAGATTCTCATAAAGCTGTGATTGGGCGGCGGCGGTGTCATCGGTGGTGCCGTCGCCATCAGCGTCCTTTGGCTCTGGCTGCCGCACAGGCTCAAGCTCCTCGACAGCCGAGACAGGCCACACGGCGACACGTCGTCCCTTCGCTTTGAAGCCCGCCACCTTGATATCGACAAACTGCTCACAATCGACAGTGAGGGGCTCATGCTGTAGCGTGTCGGTATTGTCAAAGCTTACCTTGACCAGCGGATAAGGCGTATCGGTAAGGAGCGCTATGCGCGAGCGTGGGTCGAGGAGCATGTTCTGCACACGTTTCGCCGCGCCATCCATCCTGAAGCGCTTCATGTATATCTGTCCCTGCTGCTCGCCGTTGTTGAAGAGGAGGGTCCATGCCTTCTCCGTGTCGAGCTTCTCCAGCACAAGGATATTCTGCTCATAATGGTTGTCGAGCTCGAATCCCGTCACGTAGAAGTCTCCGTTGTCGAGCACAACGAGTATGCGGTCAGTGTCATTGAACTTGCCGAGATACCGCCCACGGCTCTCATAGTTGAGGCGTCCCACATCTCCGTCGAACCACACGTCACGCCCGTCGAGGGTCGAATGGCCCCGTTGTTTCAGCGAGATGCGGTGGATAGCGTTCTTCGAGAAGATGTTACCGGCCGCGGTGCGTCCCTTCACGGCGAGCGTGCTGAAGTCAAATTCGAGGAAGAGTTTCTTCACCTTCGGCCCTGGCTCCATCGTGGCCTTGATTATCTCCGCCTCCCCATTGGGGTTGGCCGAGAAGTAAACGACGCGCGACTGTGGTGTGCCTTTGGTGAGGTCATACTCGCTGTCACGTGTGAAGCTCGTGACATTGAAGCGCTTGACGAAATACACACCCTGCTTCCCATCCCGATAGACGACATTGTATATCGTGCGCGAGTCATTGCGTTTCTGCACCTGCACGTGTATCACATTCTTCCCGACGAAGACTTTCTCCGCCACCTTGATAATCTTATACTTGCCGTTGCGGTAGAAGATGATGATATCGTCGAGGTTGGAGCAGTTGCACACGAACTCGTCCTTCTTGAGCCCTGTGCCCACGAATCCCTCCTGACGGTTGATGTACAGCTTCTCGTTGGCCTCCACCACACGCACCGCGTCGATATTCTCGAAGCTGCGTATCTCTGTCTGTCTCGGATGTGCCGCCCCGTATTTCTCCTTCAGGTAGCTGAACCACTCGCACGCGACATCTGTGAGATTGGCAAGGTCACGGTCAATCTGTGCCACCTCGGCCTTGATGTTGGCCATCATCTCGTCGGCCTTGTCCTTATTGAACTTGAGTATGCGCTTCATCTTTATCTCCATCAGGCGGAGTATGTCGTCCCTTGTCACCTCACGCACCAGCTGCGGATAGAAAGGCTCCAGACGCTCGTCGATGTGCCGGCAGGCCGCCTCAAGGTCGGGCGCCTGCTCATACTTGCGGTCCTTGTATATGCGCTCCTCGATGAATATCTTCTCTAACGACGCGTAGAAGAGCTGCTCCATAAGCTCGCCACGGCGTATCTCAAGCTCACGCCTTATGAGGTCGCGCGTCTGCTGTGCGCTGGCGTCAAGCACATCAGAGACAGAGAGGAACTCAGGCTTGTCGTCCTTTATGACACAGCAGTTAGGCGATATGCTCACCTCACAGTCGGTGAAGGCATACAGCGCGTCGATGGTCTTGTCTGACGACACTCCCGGCGCGAGATGCACCTGTATCTCCACCTGTGCCGCCGTGAGGTCCTCCACCTTGCGCGCCTTGATCTTCCCTTTGTCTATGGCCGACGTTATCGACGCTATCAGGGTCTCCGAGTTTTTGGTGAAAGGTATGTCCCTGATGACGAGGGTCTTCTGGTCGAGCTTCTCTATCTTGGCCCTCACCCTTACCTTTCCGCCACGCTGCCCGTCGTTATATTTCGACACGTCGATAGAGCCTCCGGTAGGGAAGTCGGGGTATATCGCATAGTCCTCACCCCTCAGAGACGCTATCGCCGCGTCACACAGCTCGTTGAAGTTATGCGGAAGAATCTTGCTCGACAGGCCGACAGCGATGCCGTCCGCGCCCTGTGCCAGCAGCAGCGGGAACTTCACCGGCAGCGTGACAGGCTCCTTGTTGCGGCCGTCGTACGACAGCTGCCAGAGTGTTGTCTTGGGGTTGAACACCGTCTCGAGCGCAAACTTCGACAGGCGGGCCTCAATATATCGCGGCGCGGCGGCACGTGAGCCGGTCAGGATATTGCCCCAGTTGCCCTGGCAGTCTATAAGGAGGTCCTTCTGTCCCATCTGTACCAAGGCGTCGCCAATGGAGGCGTCGCCGTGCGGATGGAACTGCATGGTATGGCCTACAATATTCGCCACCTTGTTATACCGGCCGTCATCCATGCGCTTCATGGAGTGGAGGATACGGCGCTGGACAGGCTTCAGGCCGTCCTCAATATGCGGGACAGCACGCTCAAGGATAACGTATGAGGCATAATCAAGGAACCAGTTCTGATACATCCCGGAGAGATGGTGTACTACGGATGCGTCAAAACGGTTCGTCGGCTTATAATCTGTCGTATTTGTATCTTCGCTCATAGATGGTTAAGGTGATAGCTGTCCTGTATAAAGAAAATATCCGCCACGCCCCGGACGCGTCAATATAAGGATGCGGCTGGCACAGCCCCGCCGCTCAGAGACAACCAGAAAGGGCATAGGGGCATGTCATTGCAAAGTTACACAAAAAGCATGAAAATTCAAAATTATTACTCGGTTTTTTGTCGGTTCAAGGTTTTTTCGTACCTTTGCGCCAAACTTTCAAGCTCCCACCAACGGTAACGCCCGCCGGCCAGGAGCACACGAAGATAAAGGAAACCGACACGACAATGAGCAAAACCATAGAGATACACAAAGCCGACAGCCCCACAGCGCGCAAGCGTTTCGCATCATTCGGCAACAAGCTTTACAAAGACTCGCCATTCTACGTCCCCGACCTGGAGCAGGACATCCTCGAGACATTCTCGCCGAAGCATAACGGAGCGTATGAGTTCTGTGAGTCACAGCTGTTCCTCGCCATACGCGACGGAGAGATTGTCGGGCGTGTCGCCGGCATCATAAACCACCGCGCCAACGAGACATGGCACACACATAACGTCCGTTTCTCATACCTCGACTTCATCGACGACAGCGATGTGGCCGACGCCCTGCTACATGCCGTCGAGCAATGGGGAAGGGACAAGGGCATGGACGCCTGCCAGGGGCCCATGGGATTCACCGATTTCGACAAAGAGGGGATGCTCGTCGAGGGATTTGACGAGCTCGGCTCGATGACGTCATACTACAACGCGCCATACTATCCCCGCCACATGGAGAGGATGGGGTATGTGAAAGAGGCCGACTGGGTGCACATACGCGTGAGGATACCAGAGGAGGTGCCAGAGCGTTTCATGCGCGTCTCAGAGATGGTGGAGAAGCGCTTCGGCCTGAGGACAGTGCGCCTCACAGGCCACATGCTGTTCAAGGAAGGCTACGGCAAGAAGATCTTCGACCTCCTCAACGAGGCCTACTCGCCACTGTTCGGATTCTCCAGACTGTCAGACAGGCAGATAGACGAGATAACATCAAAATATTTCAAGCTCATCGACATGACATTCGTGGCCCTCGTCGTCGATAGCGACGACAACGTCGTGGGCATCGGAGTGACCATGGGAAGCCTCTCCCACGCCCTCAGGAAATCAGGCGGACGGCTCCTCCCCCTCGGGTGGTGGCATCTGCTGCGCTCCCTACGCCTGAAGATGGAAGACACCGTAGAGATGATACTCATAGCCGTCTCGCCACGCCTGCAGGGGCGCGGAGTGAACGCCCTCTTCTTCCGCGACCTCATCCCGAAGTACAACAAGGCCGGATTCACATGGGCAGAGACAGCGCCGCAGCTCGAGACAAACCATAAGGAGCTGAACCAGTGGAGCGTCCTGAACCCCACATTCCCCAAACGCCGCCGCTGCTACTGCAAGAGACTGTTCGTCAATCCGGACAAATAGAGCCATACGTGCCTGAGCCATACCACGGCGATGTAATGCATATTTAGCATAACCGTGGCATGGCTCAGTCCATTCACAGACACACATACCCACCCCTACAACACGACACACAAATCATATTCCGGCAAAAACAGAATAGCCAAAAGAGCAACTGCAAGCAATAAGAACCACCCGGGAAATACGCAACTGGAACCAGGAACGACAACTCTGGAAACACACAAGGAAACATCCTCATTCTCACACTCAAAACCACCAGCATAGCCATCAATCCTCAGAAGCTTTGTCATCCTGTACCAATGGCACGCTCATCCAATACCAATGAGCCACTCATCCTGTACTAATGAGCCACTCATCCAATACCGATGACCCGCTCATCCAATACCAATGAGCCACTCATCCTGTACTAATGAGCCACTCATCCAATACCGATGACCCGCTCATCCAATACCGATTAGCCACCCATTCTGTACGTATGTCCCACTCACCAAGAACCTCTTTGAGAACATGACAGCAAATGCCCCTAACTTGACACCTCCTTGACACCTCCTGACACCGTCTTGACACCTCAAACACGCTCTAACCCACACATTCCCAAACATATACCCCAACACTTGACACCTTGACACCTAAAACGCAAAAAAACATGAGCAGGAAAGCGCACCGCCTCTCTCAAAGTTTCTTAGGGGATGAATACAATCATAGTTTTTGATGGTTAATTAGTCGAACCTTAAAAAGACGTTAACTAACTGTGTGTCAATAAAATAAATACTTTGTAGAATGTCTGGAGACACGAGGGTCATGACACCTGACGTTCCGAAAGCCTCTGACTCAGCATATATGAAAGCCAGAAAGCATGAGCTGTTCAGGAAGCGGGCGGGAATAGAACCGGTTATCGGGCACTGCAAGCGCGGCCATCGTCTGGGACGGAACTTCTACAAGGGTCTTTTCGGAGACTCTATAAACGTCATGCTCGCTACTGCCGCATATAACCTCAAAAGAGCCATGAGGCTCCTTTTGTGCCTATTCAGATGGGATCTCATGAGGCTCATGACAGAGGGGATACGGCCTGTTGTTACATGTAATGCATGCACATGCGCGCATACGCGAAGTTTTTAAGGCTCGACTATTTAATTTTCTACTTAGTTATGCGATATATATATACTCTTCTATTTTTGATTTGTACGCTATTAGCAAATGCACAAGGAAATGAATCATACTCCGTAACTTGTTTATCAACTTCCCTTCCCATATATAAGGAAATGGAAAAGATGAACCCGCAAAAAGGGTATGAACAAACCCTTTATTGGAAAAAGCATAAGAAACTCAAAAAATATGCATTTAGCACACTTGGATTGGGCATTTGTGGTACAATTGTTGGCTGGATTGGAGAGGTCGGTAACAATGCGCACACTAATAGTAATTGGAAAAATGATGGAAAAGCATGGGATGTTGTTTTAGGGATAGGTATAGGCTTAACCATTTCCAGTATTCCGCTATTTGTTATTTCGCATAAGAACAAAAAAAGGCTAAGGAAACCGTGGAGTTTTCATTAAAGAGTTCAAATATTGATTTGGCTTTGCCAAATAGTATGAAGCAAACACAACACGCTGTAGGAGTTTGTATAAATTTTTAAATTAAACTAAAGAGGTCTTCGTGTTGACCCGAGCTCGCGAAGGGCAATTTGAAGACCTCTCTTTAGTTTCTTTGGTAATCTTGTATCTCTTTTCATAAGCACCTACATTAACACTTGCAATCTCTATGTTTTGCTCCAATTCGTTTATTTCAATTATTTTAACCTTTTTATCTCCACGACTAACATAATCAAAAGTCTCACCTTTTTTTTAGTTGGCCAATCAATTCTATTATATGTTCTATTGTTAGTTTCATATTTGGGGATTTGGTTGATGAATTAATAGTATATGAACCCACTTTAGAAAGTGGGCTCATCATTTATATTTCATATACGATATCCTGTCAGCAAGATATAGCGGCAAGGCAAAGCCACTCGATGGCAGACTCATATTCTCTGGCTCTCGCTCCCTTTTGTATGTCGGCATAACGGAATTTGCGGTCTTCCTTGGCAAGTTGGTCTTGCAAACTGTTCCATACTTGGAACACCCTTGGTATGTCTTTGTTGTTGATATGTTTCGAAAAGTCAAGGGAATAGGATTTCAATATGTTTTCCTGAATGGTTTGCACTGCCTGCCATTCGCGATTGTCGGCAAAATCACTTACAGCCTCCGGCATACCACCCAATGCAAGATATGCCTTATATGCCTCAACCAATCGTCCATGCAGAACCTCAGGAACAGGCATACTGCCGTCTATCATCATATAAGATGAATACAAACCAGAATCACAGGCCCGCAAATACTCGCTGAATGACAATGGGTAGAGAGTCATAAAATCAATCTTACCTACAGGGAATGAAGCACCATGGCGATTGAGTGCCACGCCAAGTAATGAACCGGCACATGCTATAGCATATTCGCGCGCCTCTTCGCAGAAATATTTCAAACTGTTCAAGGCTTCATTACACTCCTGTATCTCGTCGAATACTATCAGCGTGGTATCTGGCTGTATGCTTATACCTGATGTCATCTCCAGAACCCTAATGATATCCTCTGGACGCTTGCTGCGCTTGAAGTCCTCTTTTAATTCCGGCATTGTGTCAAAATTGAAATATGCCAGCTTCTCAAAACACTCTTCGCCGAATTTTCTCAATGCCCATGACTACCCCACTTGTCGTGCTCCCTGCATCACCAAGGGTTTCCTTCGCTTGCTCTCTTTCCAAGCCTTTAGGTCGATGTATATATCTCTTGCTATTTCCATTCCTATGAATTTGTGGCGAAATTACACATTTTTCCTATTAAAAACGTGACATATTGCACATTTTTAATGTTTATTATACTAACCAACCTGTGGATTCGTTATACACGCATTCTGTTCTTGTTTTGTGCAATAACGATTGTCAAAACAAAGCTCAGGATTTTGGCAATGACTGATCAAGTTCATCATTGCTCACCTAACTGCGGGAAAACGTTGGCTGCGCCTCCGTTTTCTCGCCAAAGGCTACGGGTAGGCGAGCGCTGCTCGGGATTTGGCAATGATTGAGCAAGCTCATCATTGCTCACCTGGCTGGGGGAAAACGTTGGCTGCGCCTCCGTTTTCTCGCCATGGCAATGACTGATCAAGCTCATCATTGCTCACCTGGCTGGGGGAAAACGTTGGCTGCGCCTCCGTTTTCTCGCCATGGCAATGATTGAGCAAGCTCATCATTGCTCACCTGGCTGTGGGAAAACGTTCATGCTCTTCAGCTCTATGCCATCGGGAGCGAGGACAATGAGACGGCGCTTGTAGAGATCGCCCACGGCACGCTTGAAGACTTTCTTGCTTACCAGGAACTCACGATAAATCTCCTCAGCGTCAGACTTGTCGGTGAACGGGCAATAGCCATCATGCTCAAAGAGATACTCATGCAGACGCTCAGAGAAGTCAAGGGTCTGGGCACGGCCATGCTTCTGAAGCGCAATATCGACCTTGCCGTCGGGACGGACAGTGCTGACAAAGCCCTTCAGGCGGTCGCCGGTATGCAGGTCGCGGAATACCTGGGACGTATAGACAAGCCCCTGGTACTGGTTATCGACAATGACCTTGAAGCCAAGGTCTGTCTTCTGCCACACGAGTATGTCCACCTCCTGGTCAGGCGCATAGCGTGGAGGCTCTTTCGACAGATAACGCTCTATCTTGGCCGAGGCCACAATGCGGTAGGTCTCCTCGTCGAGATGTATGTGCACGATGTATGAGCGGTCTTTCTCCATCCTGCGCTTCTGCTCGCGGAATGGGCAGAAGACATCTTTCATCAGTCCCCAGTCGAGGAACGCCCCGAACTCATTCACCCACGCCACTCTCAGGAACGCGAAGTCGCCCACCATAGCCAGCGGACGCTCAGTCGTGGCCACAGGACGCTCGTCCTGGTCGAGGTATAGGAAGACGTCAAGCTCGTCGCCTACGCGTGTCCCCTTAGGCACATAGCGGTTAGGCAGCAGGACATCGCCTGTCGGGCCGCCATCGAGATACAATCCGAAATCGGCCTTGCGCACCACTGTCATGTGGTTCATCTTTCCCAAAGATAGTTTCATGCTGTCTGTTCTGAATCTGTTATGTTATCATTGTCTGCCATTGGCCCGCTCTCTTCTTCTGCTGGTGGCTCTGCGGCGGCAACTACTATCTGCCCGTCACGCATGTGTATGGTACGGTCAGAAAGGGCGGCCAGCGTCTCGTCGTGTGTGACAATGACGAATGTCTGGCCAAGACGGTCGCGGAGGTCGAAGAAGAGGTTGTGCAGCTCTGTCTTGTTCTTCGTGTCGAGCGAGCCGGACGGCTCGTCGGCAAGTATCACGTCGGGGTCGTTGACAAGCGCACGTGCCACAGCGACGCGCTGTTTCTCTCCTCCTGACAGTTCTGACGGCTTATGTCCGCTGCGGTCTTGGATGCCCATAAGCTGCAGGAGCGAGAGAGCCTTCTCCTTAGCCTGGCGGCGCGGGGTGCCGGCTATGAGAGCCGGTATCATGACATTCTCCAGGGCCGAGAACTCTGGCAGAAGCTGATGGAACTGGAAGACAAAGCCTATATGGCGGTTGCGGAAGTCGGCCAGCTTGTTATGTGACAGCCGGGTTATGTCCTGTCCGTTGAAGGTGACGGTGCCGCTGTCGGCACTGTCCAATGAGCCTATTATCTGCAGGAGCGTCGTCTTGCCTGCTCCTGAGGGGCCGACGATGCTCACCACCTCGCCCTTGTCTATCGTGAGGTTTATGCCCTTAAGCACCTCGAGCGAGCCGAAACTCTTCTTTATGTCATTTATCTGTATCATTGTCTGTATGGTTATCATTGGATTTCATCCTTCCTTTTCTCGCCATGGCAATGATTGAGCAAGCTCATCATTGCTCATTTGGCTTAACGAAAACGTTGGATTTCTCCCGCCAGAGGCTACGGGAAGGCGAGCCTGAAAGCCGAGGGATGGATTTCTCCCCCTATACTATGAGCTTTTAGCCTTGCGGGTACATCTGGGGGCTTTTGCCCAAGCCTGCCTTATGCCCGGCACCCGATATTTCCGCGCCATGTGTCCCAGTCCTCGGCGACAGCATATCCTGCAGCTGGGCTGATATACGCTGATATACGGCCGACTGGACGTAGCTGACATTCTTCTTCATCATCGATGTGATGCTCTCTAACGAGTTGGAATAGCATGACAGCTCGTTGTTCATCTGTGTGCGGTGGACAGCCTGCCGGTGTATCTCCTCCTCGCGCTCTCTGACAAGGTATGAGCAGACACAGCTGACGAGAGGCGTCACAACATTCTCAAAGAGATGATGGCCATGTAGATAGAGATAGGTGGTCTCAGGAGTTACCCCGAGTCCTCTGAGGCTGCTCTTCACCTGAGGTATCTGGGCCGCTATGTCCGGGTGTGCCTTGCGCAGCAAGCTGAGCCGGCTCCTCACCTTATGGCCTACCCTGTCGAGTATATACTCTGCATTTGACATCGTCGGCTTTCCTATGGCTATTATCTTGTCCATATCGCTTATGGTCATCGCGCCGAAGCGGTCAGAACGGTACAGCGCCACCGACCAGCAGAATAGCGGCCATACGGCTACGGAGTAGGCGCTCAGGAAAGCCTCAAAGTCAAAGACACGGTGGTCATTGAGCGTCACCATGACACAGACATTATGCAGCCCGGCGGCATAACACTGGAGATTCTCTATCGAATAGGCGAATGTATGGAACACATACCGTGTATGGAGCAGTGTCCGCGACGCGTCGGTAGCTCCCTGCATGAGATAGTCATAGTCGGCATCGACACATGCTATCATGTCCCGCCCGGTATTGGAGATTATGCTCTCTATGGCCGAGCGTTTGCCGCGCCCTATGACCCTCCGTCCTGTACGCTCCTTTGTCGGCAGCATAATCTCGAAGTAGCGTGTCGCATCCTCAAACTGTCCCAGCACGGTGCGCCAGAAGAGGACATCATCATAGCTCTCGACATAGGCTACGATGCGTCGTCTTGCGTTCTGCGGCCGCAGGGCGTTTGCGGCGGTCATGTATCGTGATGAGATATGCTGTGTGAGTTTCATCGCTCGTTTGTATAAGATATATTTCCACGGGATGTGAGGCGTGCCATAAGGCAGAGACTATGGCGGAAGAAGGCCTCCATGGCTGAGACAGGGAGGGGAGAAGAAGCCTTCAGACTGTGATGTCTGAGACCTCGGTCACCTTGTCCATCCATCCGTTCATGATTATGGCGGGCGAGTGTGTGCTGAGGATTATCTGCACCTTCGGGTTCAGCCGGCGTATTGTCTCTATGAGTGTCTGCTGCCATTCCATGTGTAGCGACACCTCCGGCTCGTCCATAAACAGTGTTGTGCTGTTGCCATCCTCAAGCATGACGGTCATGAGTATCACGAGCAGCTGTTTCTCTCCGCTTGACAGAAGGCGTAGGTCGAGTGGCTCGTCCCACTGGCACAGCTCCACACGCCTGGCGTCACGCACGATTGTCTTGCCTGTGGCGCTGAACATGTCATCGACGATGTCACAGAACACTGTCCACCGCTCTCCATGCTCATACGTCTCCACCCTCTTCTGCAACGCCTCAAGGTTAGCGTCAAAGTCGCTTCTTACATCAGGTGTCGTGATGACATCATAACGCAGCAGCATGGCATCGTCAGGAGACACCCTGACGGTTATCCCGTCCTCACCGTTGGTGTCGAGGCTTCTCACTCCGCTTGCCATACGGCGCAGTATGGTGCTCTTGCCTATACCGTTTGCACCACTAAGCACATTCACTTCCGGATCCAGTTTCCACAAGATATGCTTGCGTCCGCGCCATAACTCGGCAATCTCAACTTCACGTATGTAATCAGCGTATTTTTTCATGACTATTGTGATTTATTTTCGCAAATATAATCATTTTCCATGAAATGTTTGTAAATTTGCACTGATTTTTAACATTGTTTGGTCGTTTAGAATCTGCCGTCATGAATGTGGTGTCATATGGGCAGAAAGCAAGGAGCATGACGCATAAGACGACACGCTCACGGCATTATATCGACAATTTGACGGGCAGGTCAAGCATGAGATATCATCGGCCGGACGGCACGGACACACATAACAACACAAGAAAAACGATGAAAAAACATGGCAGCGCAATCACAGCCCACCTTTCTATGTTCATGGCTTGCGCCTTCTGGGGGCTTATGGCGCCACTCGGCAAAGACGCCATGACCCATGGCATTGACGGTATAGACATGGTGTCTTTCCGTGTTGCCGGCGGCGCATTGCTTTTCTGGCTGACATCACTCTTCGTCAGGCATGAGCACGTCCCGATGAGGGATATAATAGGTTTTGCCGGCGCAGGCCTCTTGGGCATTGTCACCAACCAGTGTCTCTACACCCTCGGGCTCTCCATAACATCGCCTGTCAACGCGAGCATCGTGACGACATCAATGCCTATCTTCGCCATGATACTGTCGGCCATGATTCTCAAAGAGCCTATCACGGGCAAGAAGGCGAGCGGTGTCCTTATGGGATGCTCTGGGGCTCTCATCCTTATCCTCACAAGCGCGTCGGCTGTAAGCGACAAGGTGGGAGACATACGTGGCGACCTGCTCTGTCTCGCCGCCCAGTTCTCCTTCGCCTTATACCTCTCGCTGTTCAACCCTCTCATAAAGCGCTACAGTGTCTTTACCACCAACAAGTGGATGTTCCTGTGGGCGTCGGTGTTCATCATACCTTTCTCAACGGGTCACATCATGGAAATCGACTGGCCTAATGTTCCGGAGAAGACATGGTGGGAGGCCGCCTATGTCGTGGTCTTCGGCACATACGTGGGGTATATCCTGACGATGATAGGGCAGCGCACACTGCGCCCTACTGTCGTCTCTGTATATAATTATGTCCAGCCGCTCGTCTCTGTCACCGTCTCCCTTATACTCGGCATTGCGATTCTCAGATGGTCGCAGGCTCTGGCCGTGGCGCTTGTATTCTCAGGCGTATGGCTCGTCACGAAGTCGAGGGCAAGGGCCGACAGCCTGAACACAGACGGCCACAACAGCCTGTCACAGACAGCCGCAGGCAGCGGCAGTGACACCGCAAAGCCCTGACAGCACAATACCCACAAGCAGAATAAAGATGGAAAACCTCATTCTCACAAGCCTTTTCTCTCCATGGCATAGCCTGAGCAGGCTCTGCCTCTGCTCGTTTGGACTAACGAACACTTTCCCTATAACCGACCCGACACTGATTTTCTTTGTCGTGTTGCTCATCATACTTTTCGCCCCTATCATCATGGGCAAGCTGCGCATACCTCACATTATAGGCATGGTGCTTGCGGGTGTCCTTGTCGGCAAGTATGGGCTGAGCATCCTTGTGCGTGATGACTCGTTCGAGCTTTTCGGCAAGGTGGGTCTTTACTATATCATGTTCCTTGCCGGTCTGGAGATGGACATGGAGGGCCTTAAGAAGAATTTGCGGCGTGTATGCATCTTCGGTCTGCTGTCGTTTGCCGCACCGTTTGCCCTCACCTATTTCACATCGGCCTACTGTCTTGGCTACCGTCCCATGTCGGCCCTGCTCCTGTCGTGCATCATGTCGGCGTGTACGCTTATCGCCTACCCTATTGTCGGGCGCTACGGTCTCCAGCGCCACCGCACAGTAACCATCTCTGTCGGTGCCTCTATGCTGTCGCTCCTCCTCTCGCTTGTCACCCTCGCCGCCATATCCGGCGCATTCTACGGCAACGGGGCGAGCGTGTCGTTCTGGGTGTTCTTCGTCTTGAAATTCCTGGGCTACTGCTTGGTGATGGCATTCCTCATCCGCCGTCTGACACGTTGGTTCCTGCATAGGTATTCAGACGCTGTCATGCAGTTCATCTTTGTTCTCAGCCTCCTCTTCCTCTCTGCCGCCCTGTCGTCGCTGATAGGTCTTGAGGGGATATTCGGCGCGTTCTACTCCGGCCTCATCCTCAACCGCTTCATCCCGTCCGTCTCTCCGCTGATGAACCGCATAGAGTTCACCGGCAACGCCCTCTTCATCCCGTATTTCCTCATCGGTGTAGGTATGCTGATTAATGTCGGTGTACTCTTTGAGGGTGGCAACATCCTGCTCGTAGTGGCCATTATGGTCATCTTCGGCACCCTCGGCAAAGCCATCGCCGCCTATGCCTCCTGCCTGGCGTTCAAGCTGCCATGGTCGTCAGGCCACCTGATGTTCGGTCTGACATCCGCCCACGCCGCCGGAGCGATAGCGATGGTCATGGTAGGCATGAACATGGAGATAGAGCCGGGGGTGTATATTATGGACAACACCGCGCTGAACGGTGTCGTGATGATGATTCTCTTCACATGTGTCATAAGCACCATCGTGACAGAGCAGTCGTCAAAGAAGATTCTCATACAGTCACGCTCAGAGGCCGCCAGGGAGCGTCACGAGGGTGACGACGAGAAGATACTCATCCCTGTGAAATATCCTGAGACATGCGACACGTTGCTGTCCCTCGGCATCATGATGAGGAACAGGCGCCTCAACCGCGGTCTTGTCGCCCTCAATGTCGTTTACGACGATGATGATGCGGTCCAGAACCAACGCCGCGGGCACGAGCTGCTCGACCATATAACGAAGACCGCCGCCGCTGCCGATGTGCGTGTCCAGACACAGGTGAGGTTAGCTACAAACATCGCCAACGGCATCAAGCACGCCTTCAAGGAGTATGACGCGTCAGAGATTATCATGGGCCTGCATATACATAACGAGGTGACAACACGCTTCTGGGGAGAGTTCGCACAGAGTCTCTTCAACGGACTGAACCGCCAGATCATCATCGCACGCTGTGTGCAGCCCCTCGCAACGCTGCGCCGTCTGCAGGTCGCTGTGCCGTCAAGGGCTGAGTATGAGCCGGGGTTCACACGATGGTTGGAGCGTCTGGCACGTCTGGCCGGCAACCTCGACTGCCGCATAACATTCAACGGACGCGGTGACACGCTGAAAGTGATAACAGAGTATCTGACGGCAAACCACTCAAATGTGCGTGCCGACTATGTCCGTATGGACCACTGGAACCACCTCCCCACCCTCGCCACAGAGATTGGCGACGAGGACATGTTTGTGGTGGTGACAGCCCGCAAAGGCACAGTGTCATACAAAAGCGCCATGGACCGCCTGCCTGACGAGATGTCGAAGTATTTCAAGGGACGTAACACAATGATCATCTTCCCTGACCAGTATGGCAAAGCCGACATAATGACATTCACCACAGCACAGCATACAGAACAGATGTCCGCCTACGAGGAGCTGCGCGAGATATGGCGTAAGATTTTCTGACCCACTGAGCAGGGACAGCCTTATGTCCCCCGACAGCCAGAACACACGCCACGACACGGCCCACGGAGGGCAAATATTAACATTTTTGAAAAATAATCGCAGAAAAACTTGCAGGATTCAGAAAAAGTCAGTACCTTTGCACACGCAAATCAGAAATGACACTTTCTGATGCCGTCTGAGAGACGACGGGCGCTTAGCTCAGTTGGTTCAGAGCGTCTGCCTTACAAGCAGAGGGTCGGGGGTTCGAATCCCTCAGCGCCCACAAGGGGTGTTCCCCGTGATTCCTTAGGGAGTTGCGGGGATTTTTTATGTCCATACCTGAACAGGCAACACACGACACAACGCGGCACACATCCGATATGCATGACCATCAACCGACGGCTATAAACAACGGGATTAACGGGAGCATCTCTGCCATACGGAGAGAGACGAACGCCTCCCCACTCTGCCATTACAGCCAGCTCACTATCCATATGGACACCCCGCCCTATCCCCTACACCACCACAGAAGCCTCCTCATGTCAAGCACAATCATGACACGAGGAGGCTTCTCCTGTTTATATCAACAGCCCATTCAAGCGGTGTGGGCTGTTGGCTTCGTTATGTATCATTCGATCACGGGCGCTTCCCTGTCCTGGAAACTGTTCTTTCTCAGCACGAACTTGTCTGTCAGATAGTTCTTGCGCACTATTGGGTCGGCAGCAAGCTCCTCCGGTGTGCCCTGGAAGAGGATACGTCCCTCGAAGAGCAGATATGCTCTGTCGGTTATGGCGAGGGTCTCCTGCACATTATGGTCGGTTATGAGGATGCCTATGTTGCGGTATTTCAGATGCCATACCACTTCCTGTATCTCCTCCACCGCAATAGGGTCCACTCCGGCGAACGGCTCGTCAAGCATGATGAACTTAGGCTCTATGGCGAGACATCGCGCTATCTCACAGCGGCGTCTCTCGCCTCCCGACAGTCTGTCGCCAAGATTCTTGCGCACTTTCTGGAGTGAGAATTCCTTTATCAGCGACTCCAGCTTCTCGAGCTGATACTCACGCGGCTTGCCTGTCATCTCGAGCACAGAGAGGATATTATCCTCGACCGACATCTTGCGGAAGACGCTCGCCTCCTGTGGAAGATAGCCTATGCCCCGCCGTGCTCTCTTGTACACTGGCAGTTTTGTTATCTCCTCTCCCCCAAGGAAGATATGCCCTCCGTTAGGCACGACAAGCCCTGTCGTCATATAGAACGATGTTGTCTTTCCAGCGCCATTAGGCCCGAGCAGGCCGACTATCTCGCCCTGCTTCACCTCGAAAGCGACATCATTCACGACGGTGCGTTTGCCATAGCGCTTCACAAGGCCCTCGGCTCTCAGCACAAGGCTCTCGCCCTGTGTCCTTTCCCGGGTGTTCTCGCCGGCTGTGGCTGTCAGGCTTGCTGCCTGTGTCTCGTCGGCAGGCTCTGTCCGTCCGTCTGTGACATCGGGTATAGTGTTGTTGTTCAGTTCTTCCATGATTATGGGTGATTATTGCATATACCAGTTTCCCGCACGCTCCACCATAGGCACACAGACTATCTCGCTCTCCTTATCGTTATATTTTATCAAGAGGAAAGCCTCTGCTGTATGTCTGGCAGTGTCGGCCTTGCATTTTGAGAGGGTTATCGACGATATGCCTTTATGGTCGTCTGTCTGCTGTTTCATGAACATCGCTGCGTTAGCCTCCATCTGCTCACGGTAGTCAGCGGGTATGGAGTCTGCCCCGTCCATGCCGGCCACGAAGTCGGCGTAGTTGCCTTTGACAAGGTGTGCGTAGTATGCCTCGGCAGTCTTTCCCGCACGCTCCTGTATCGTCTCGATATCGTCGCCTTTAGTGCAGCCCGTCACAGCGGCAGCCGCTGTGAGGAGAAGGATGAGTATCTTATGGTTCGTCATTTCTGTCTTATGAAGACATTGATAGGACACCCGTTCATATCCCAGTTGTCGCGTATCTTGTTCTCGAGGAATCTCTTGTATGGCTCTTTGACATACTGTGGCAGATTGGCGTAGAACACGAACGACGGTATCTGCGTGTCTGGCAGCTGTGCACAGTATTTTATCTTTATGAACTTTCCCTTTATTGATGGCGGTGGGAAAGCCTCTATGAGCGGCAGCATGACCTCGTTGAGCTTCTTTGTGCCTATGCGGGCCTTGCGGTTCTCATAGACTTTCTGGGCCACCTCCAGCACTTTGAATATTCTCTGCTTCGTCACAGCCGACGCGAAGATGATGGGGAAGTCAACGAACGGAGCCATACGCTCGCGTATGACATTCTCAAAATGCTTTATCGCCACCTGCGACTTGTCCTCAACCAAGTCCCACTTGTTCACGACAACGACAAGCGACTTGTTGTTCTTCTGTATCAGCTGGAAGATGTTCATGTCCTGCGCCTCTATGCCACGTGTGGCATCTATCATGAGGATGCAGACATCTGAGTTCTCTATGGCGCGTATGGAGCGCATGACAGAGTAGAACTCGAGATCTTCCGTAACCTTGTTCTTGCGGCGTATGCCCGCTGTATCGACGAGGTAGAAGTTGAATCCGAACTTGTCATACTTGGTGTATATCGAGTCGCGCGTTGTGCCGGCTATCTCTGTCACGATGTTGCGGTCCTCGCCTATGAAGGCGTTTATGATGCTCGACTTGCCGGCGTTAGGGCGGCCCACAACGGCGAAACGTGGAATATCGAGTGTCTCTTCCTTATCAGTGTTGGGCAGTGTCTCGACGATGAGGTCGAGCAGATCGCCTGTGCCGGAGCCTGTTGCGGCAGAGATGGTATAAGGCTCTCCAAGGCCGAGCGAGTAGAACTCTGAGGCATAGTAGTTGTCCTCATTATTGTCCGCCTTGTTAGCCACGAGGATGACGGGGAGTTTCGTGCGCCTCAGTATCTGCGCCACATCGCCGTCCCAGTCTGTCACTCCGTTCTTCACATCGACGAGGAAGAGCACGAGGTCGGCCTCCTCAGTGGCGACGATGACCTGCTGACGTATGGCATCCTCGAAGATGTCGTCTGAATTGACTACCCATCCGCCGGTGTCAACGACGGAGAACTCATGTCCGCACCACTCGCACTTGCCATACTGGCGGTCGCGGGTTGTGCCGGCCACATCGCTCACGATAGCGTGGCGGGTGTTGGTAAGTCGGTTGAAAAGGGTCGATTTCCCCACATTAGGCCGACCCACTATAGCTACTAAATTTCCCATTTTTCATTTCCCGCTCCTTGCGGGTTCTAATTTTATGCTCAGCTGTCGATGAGCTGGGTTTATATTACTCTGGGGGTGCGACGCCAGCTATGATTCCATGCCACATATATGGCGACGCCTTTGTTATTGTCTTTTTTATGGCTGTGTGGCTCACTCTGGGTTATACCCGAACGAGTCCAGCTCGCGCTCGTTTGAGCGCCAGTCCTTGTCCACCTTCACGTATGTCTCGAGATAGACATGCTTGTCGAAGAATTTCTCAAGCTGTTTCCTCGCCTCGGTGTTCACCTTCTTTATCGCCACGCCCTGGTGTCCGATGATGATTCCCTTCTGCGACTCACGCTCTACGTATATTACAGCCTGTATGTTTATCTGCTTCTGTGTCTCCTTGAACGCCTCACATCTCACCTCCACGGCATACGGTATCTCCTTGTCATAGTACAGGAGGATCTTCTCGCGTATTATCTCTGAGACGAAGAAGCGTGCCGGTTTGTCTGTCAGCTGGTCCTTGTCGAAGTATGGCGGAGAGTCGGGCAGGAGGTCATAGATGCGTTTCAACAGCATATCCACCCCGAACTTGTTCTTGGCCGATACAGGCAGTATCTCAGCATTAGGCAGCAGTGCGTGCCATCTCTCGACAATCTCTCCCAACTGGTTTGTCGCGTTGGCGTTGTCTTTGCCCAGCTCGTCAATCTTGTTCACGAGCAGCAAGACGGGTATAGTCTGCTTTGCCACCTTGTCAAGGAAGTCACGGTTCTTCTTCGGATTCTCTATGACATCTGTGACATAGAGTAGGATGTCAGCGTCTGTCAGCGCCGACTCAGAGAATGCGAGCATCGACTCCTGAAGCTTATAGTTAGGCTTCAGCACACCCGGGGTGTCAGAGAAGACGATCTGCATGTCCGATGTGTTCACTATGCCCATAATCCTGTGGCGTGTCGTCTGGGCCTTGAATGTAGCAATAGAAATACGCTCACCAACCAGCTGGTTCATGAGCGTACTCTTACCTACGTTGGGATTGCCAACGATATTTACAAATCCTGCTTTATGGTTTGTCATATATGGAGGGTGTTGGGGCAAGCGGGCATGTCCGGGAAGATACTCCCTCACATTCCCACCTGCTTATTCTCGTCTTAATTATTCTGCATTATATCCCCACTTCAGGAGTAATGCTCCGTGGACGAAACCTGCGCCGAAGGCGGTGAGGATGACATTGTCGCCCTTCTTCAGTTTCTTCTCGAAGTCCCAGAGAGCGAGAGCTATTGATGCAGCCGACGTGTTTCCGTAATGCTCGATATTGACCATCACTTTCTCCATAGGTATATTGAGACGCTTCACTACGGCCTCGATGATGCGGAGGTTTGCCTCATGAGGGATAACCCAGTTCACCTCCTCAGAGGTGAGGTTATTGCGCTTCATTATCTCCTCGACATCGTCTGACATGCTTGTCACAGCATAGCGGAAGACAGTGCGGCCCTCCTGGTAGATGTAGTGCATGCGGTGGTCAACTGTATAACGTGACGATGGGCATACTGAGCCGCCGGCCTTCATGTGGAGGTAAGGGAGTCCTATGCCATTGGTGCGGAGGAAAGAGTCCTGGAAGCCGACACCCTCTTCTGTTGTAGCCTCAAGCATCACAGCGGCTGCTCCATCACCGAAGAGGACACATGTCTGGCGGTCCTGATAGTCAACGATTGACGACATCTTCTCGGCAGCTATGACCATGACGCGCTTGTAACGTCCGCTCTCTATGAATGTGCTTGCCATATCCACGGTGTAGAGGAATCCGCAGCAAGCGCATGAGACATCGAATCCGTGGGCATTGGTAAGTCCGAGCTTGCCTATCACGATTGACGCGTTGGAGGGGAAGCGGTAGTCAGATGTCGTCGTGGCGCAGATGACACAGTCGATAGTCTGTGGGTCAACGCCTGTCTTCTGTATGAGCTGCTTGGCTGCCTTACGTGCGAGATAGCTTGAGCCAAGGCCTTCCTCTTGTAATATGCGACGTTCTTTAATACCTACTCGGGTTGTTATCCACTCATCATTGGTATCGACCATGCGTGCAAGTTCCTCATTAGTGAGAATATACTCAGGAACATATCCGCCGACACCTGTTATTACAGCTTTTACTTTTTCCATTTAAGTCTTGAAAGAAAGAAGGTCAAAAAAAACAAGAAAGCGGGCATCGGACAGACATTCGAGTGTCCTGGTGTCCCGTATTCTTGTTTCCTCGTTAAGATATTACTCAGCGATTTCCTTTTCGATGGCTATCTTGCCACGATACATACCACATGTTGGGCATACTGTGTGATAAACGTAGTATGAACCGCAGTTAGGGCATATAGCGAGTGTTGGAGCTACTGCCTTGTCGTGTGTACGACGCTTGAGTGTACGAGTCTTTGACTGTCTTCTTTTAGGATGTGCCATTTTATACTTATTATTTTTTTAGTTTTTGTTTATGTCTGTTTCTTCCTGGCCTGCCTGCTGCAGTTTGGCCAGTGCGCTCCATCGTGGGTCTATAGCCTTTGTCTCTGCCGTGTCGTCACTTCGGGTGGCGCTATGCTCTGAGAGCACGTTGATCATCGCAGGGTTGCATTTTCCAGGTGCATGCACATGCTTGACGGGCAGATTAAGCACTATAGTCTCATAGACAACCCATGCGAGGTCAACGACAGGGTCGTCGTCGGTCACGACAATGAGGTCATCGTCTTCTGAGCGCTCATTGCCCAGCTTCACTGTGAGGCGGTGGCTGACATCGACAGGATGGTCCATAGGGTCGAGACAGCGGTCGCACGGTATCTGGACAATGCCGGTAGCACGGAAACTGATGTCGGAGAAGTGGATGGTCTTGCGTATAGACACGTCCACGCGCACGTCACCCCGCATGATTTCCTCGCTCTCAAGGGACATGAAATAATCGTCGCCGAGAGTGACGGCCACGGTCGATTCTCCCTCTATAAGGGACTTGATATCTATCTTGAGGTCTTCTATACTACACATTTCGGAATGCAAAATTACTAAATTATTAAATAATACAGATGAAGTGGCAAACGTAGTTATATATTTTTAACGTTTGGTTACTTCTTTTATATGCACGAGGTTTTGGGGGTTACCAGTAAAACCCTGTGTCAGTTACGTATCACAAAAACCATGACAAACCCCTTGAAGAGTATGTGGGGGCAGAGGCAAAGCTTGCTTAAGCTATGCCGAGCCGCAGCCGATATTCAACGAAGTTAAACGCAGCCAGTCTTCGACGAAGTCAATGCCTCTGCTCTCGTTTGCACAGCCATGGATGTTTATCGCCTTGTGATTGATGCGAAACCCGAGAGGGTGATGATGTGGCTGGATGAAAATATCTGAGCTTGCTCAAGGATTTTCAGACAGCTACATCATCGATGGCTCGCAAGAGACATCTCGCATCAAGCACAAGGGGTTGATTTCGGTTTTTGTCTTTCTGGTTGACACAGGATTTCCCGAGTGCCCCGTTTTTAGCTCATTTACATCTTTAGGATTCCGCTGTCAGCATCGCTGTTGTTGATGTTCTTCTGCGGGGCATTGTATTTTCTGCCCTTCGAGAAGTTCCATGAGAGAGAAACAGACACCATATTGCGCATCGATGGGACATTTATCACATAGCTTTTATTCATTGTCTCGTGTCGTACGCTCTCCATATCTTTTATCCTGTCGCTTCTCAAGAAGTCAGTGAGACTCAGTCCTACAGTGAGCTGTCGCCATGTCTTCTGCACGCTTATCAAGGTATTTGAAGCTTCTGTCGCTACAGTCTCGCCCATGAGAGACGAGGTCCTTGAGGTCCATTGTATCCTTATGTTCCAGCTCTTCAGCATGAGGTCTGCCTGCATCTGCCCGGCGAAGTCGTCAAGCTGATGTCTGTAGTTATGTCCCTTGCTGTCATAGTGTGTGAAGATTAACGCACCTTGAAGCATCAGTTTGTCGGGGATGATGTAGTATGCAGCCCCCAACTTGTTCTTCAGTGATGTCAGGCTTTTCTGGTTGGCAAAGCCTGTCTCCCACACAGTGTTTCCCGATGATGTGGCAGTTCG
This sequence comes from Prevotella sp., assembly GCA_051869435.1. Taxonomy (GTDB): domain Bacteria; phylum Bacteroidota; class Bacteroidia; order Bacteroidales; family Bacteroidaceae; genus Prevotella. The sequence goes on from JBJEAW010000103.1 coordinate 122,172, forward strand.
CTTGATTTCGTCCATTATCGGATTGTCACTGTAGTTGAAAGAACACTCCTCAACAACTATCAGCCTTTTGCTCTGATAGTTCAGGCTGATGCTGTGTTCTTGTTTGTGATATGGCTCCAGCAGAGGATTGCCAGAAACGACGCGGTAGTCATCGGTCTGTTGTCTGACATCGCTGAGCATAGAGAGTGATGGAGTGACAGGCTTGATGCGGAAGACGTAGCGCAGCGAGACGGGGTTAAGAGGAGAATAGGTTAGTGACAGCGTGGGGCGGAATGTCCAGAAGTCTGTAGCACGGTAGTCCTGCTTGTAGTGGTCGTATGATGTCCCGATGCCTGCGACATATTTCAGATTCTTTAGACTGCCGCTCATCTGTGCGTAAATATATGTATTGGAGTTGTCCATCACTGTTTCTGTTGGGGCTTCTCCCGCATATCTGTTTCGTGTGTGTCCTGTAGAGTTCTTGCCGCCAATCAGCAACGCATGCTTGCCGAAGGACTTTGAGTAGCGAGCCTCGCTAATCAGCGAATATTTGTCGCCCAGTGTAGTATAGCCATAGCTGCTGATGGTGTCGGCGTGTGACTTGTCGGCAGAAGAGAGGTAGCTATAGCCATAGTCGGTATCACGATAAGTGCCAAGCATACTGAAAGTCAGTATCTGTTTCTTCGGCAAATAGAGCTTCCAATAGATATCCATGCGAGGAGAGAAATATTTCTCGGTAGGATGTGTGTATATAAAATATGGGCTCTTTCCTGTCTCTGTCACCTTCTGCTCCTGTTGTCTTTTCCGGCTGTTGTAGAATGTTGACATGACATCAACCTGAAAGACATATTTCCTTGGTTTTGAGATGTTGTAGGCCAATTGCAGGTCATGCTCGATATAGCCCAGCGGAGTGTTTATCCCTTCGCGTTCTATGTTCACCGTCGAGCCGTCTGTCATGCACAGCACATCGCTTTGGCTCATCCGCCTCTTGCCTATGTCGGCATAGTTGTTAGAATAGTATATACTGAACTCAGACAGCTTGTTGTTTATCTTGCCGAAGACAAAGTTGTTCCCGCTGCCCGTAGTGACGGCATTCTTTGTGTCAATGCCAGCGATGATGCCCGCATAGCGGCGGCGCACCACGAAATTTATTGCTGCATCGATTCCGTCGCTTCCGTATCTCACGCCCGGTGCGTCGATGTGCTCGATGTATATCACCTCGTCTGGGCGTAGTGCGACGATGTCAGCCTTTGTTGCTTTACGGTCGTTTATATATAAGTCAACCTTGCCCCCCCGATCGCGCCGACGCTCTTGTTGTGAGGGTCAACAGAGATTCCTGGCAGAAAGAGATGTGACAGCAAGGCATATCCGTTGTTCGATGCCCTCACCATATTCTTGTCAGGGAAGATAACATTGCGGTCGGGATGTACGATGCGGCTTTCAGGCGTGACCACCACCTCCTGCAGCGTCACGGATTTCATCATTATCGTTCCCAGATCTGCCTTTGCCGGCATATTGCCCATTTTGATGGCAAACGGCTCACAGCCGGTGTAGGTCACAAGCAGTGTGAGAGTGTCTTCCTTTATATTTTTCGTGTCAATAGAGAAATATCCTTTGCTGTTGCATACTGTCTGTGTCACAGCCGTATTCTCTTGGTTAATGATCCTCACAGTAGCAGCGGCCGCCGGTTCGCCCTTGCCAACTGTCACATGCCCCGTCACTTGTGCAGCAGAGCTTGTCCATATCATTGCCAGCAGTGATGTGACCAGTAGCTGGAAGAATGTTAATGTGTTTTTTCTATTAGACTTTTCCATAAATTATCGTCTTTACTTATTGAGCGATGTCAAACAGAGTTTTTTCAATGCAAGCCTTACTTTTCTCACATTGAAGTCTCCCACTCTCAAAGCAAGTGGAAAAATGCGCCTTTACTGTTGCTAAACAATTAGGTGTCAACTTTCTAAAGGGAACTGTTATGGATGCAAAAATAATAAATTTATCCGAACTGGCAAACTTATTGAGCGATTTTTTCGTACGATGTCAGCAAAAAAAGAAAACGACATGGCAAAGCGTGGCAGAGGAAAAAGACAATGCAGTTAGTGTTTTTCATGTTGACCTGGGTGGGACGGGATGATATCTTGAATTGCCAGGGTTAAGGGGATGTGGGAGACAAACTCGGGCAAGAGATGGAAGGCTATGGAGATGACTAACGGAAAGGCTGCAGGGGATAATAATCTGCAAGAATGCAAGGCCTCCGGCATGACAAGCAAGAGAACGGCAACAAGATATAGGCGACATACAGGTATAATACTTTCTCTTGCTTCTCTTGGTGAAATTCTCGGCAGTAGAGGTATCGAAAGAGATGGGGACGGCAAAATTCACGATTTACAAAATGACGAGATTATACACTTGTATATCAGCGCTTTACGGCAAACACGAGGAGAAAGGCATCTTGCTCATGGGCATAAAAGGTAGCGAATGAGGAGGTGATTGGTATTGAATGACAGGGCGAAAGATACTGGATGGGGCGGCTATTGGTATCATGTGGGCGGCGGTGACGGGAGTCCGAACAGGGATGCGGAAGGCATATCACAGAGAGCTGGGGTGGCAGAGAGAATGCGAAAGGCTACCTTTTGGTAGGAGTCACATCTTCAAAAGGTGTCAGTCTCTTCAACACGACAGCCCCAGAAGGCTCTTTTCGACGGGCGGGCAAGCAGAAACCCGCTTCTCCAGATGCTGGCAGAATAATACCATAGGCTCATGAAGATGACACTCTCCACGCACGTCATGCTCCATAACAGCCGCGATGCGTCTCAACATCAGAATGACGGCTGGCACACGATACCATGAGAATAGCAACACAATGCGCCCTATGCGTCTCTGCATAAGAATGACGGCTGGCACACGGGAAGACATCGGGCTGTACGGTCACATACGGTCAGTATGGCATTCTGAGACCCAAGACGACAAAACGCCCGACGGGTCATACCACTTTATGAAATGGTATGACCCGTCGGGCATTATTCTTCTTATGGTTGTTGTCTTATATCGCCGGCCTCATCCGCCAGTGTCTTGCAGATACTGGGTTGGGATTTGCGGCCGTCAAGGAGAAGGCTTTATATCAAGCCATCCTGTAGTTCCGGCATCATGAGCAGCGGAGAATCTGGCCAGCCTTGATGCGCTTTGATTTTGAGATACGGTTCATGCGGCATATCTCCTGGACAGAGAGTCCGTACTTCTTCGCTATCGATGCGAGGGTCTCACCCTTCTTTACCTTATGATAGCGTGTCTCGGCCGCGATGGCCTTGACAGTCTCTGACGCGATAAGCTCTTCCTCTCCGGTCACCTGCTCGCGTGTATATCCGCCATTGCCGACCTTTCCTCTCAGCCTGTTAGCCTCGGCCGACTCTTCCTTATATGTATTGCTGCGGAACATATATGAATCGGCTACGACATCCTGATTGCGGAAATCGAAGAGTATGGCAGGGTTTATGGCAACGCCACAGATGCGTGTCTCGAAGTGAAGGTGTGAGCCTGTGCTTCGTCCGGTGTTACCGCCCAGACCTATCACATCTCCCGCACGGACATTCTCATTCTCCTCTACGAGAGGTTTAGAGAGGTGGGCGTAGATTGTCTCCAGGCCGTTATTATGTCGTATGACGACGTAGTGTCCATAGCCCGCCGCCTCATATTTCACCATGCGCACCTTGCCTGTGAATGCCGAGCGTATGGTGTCGCCGATATACACCTTGAGGTCAATGCCTTTATGCTGGCGTCCCCAACGCGGGCCGTAGTTAGAGGTCACGACGCGTGACGGTGTCGGCATACAGAAGTGTCTGAGGTCAACAAGGAAAGAGTCTGGCAGCTCTGTCGCCCTGTGGGCGTAGATATTGTTCCAGTCTTCATAGAGGTCCTGGGCGGGCGACGCTGCCTGCTCACGGTGGATAAGGTCTTTCAGGGCGAGAGTATCGACGGCTTTCATCTTGCGGTCAACGGGGGCTTGACGCGCTATCATATCCTGAGCGAGGGCTGGGGATACGGCAACAATAAGTGTGACAACTGTGAACAATACTCTTTTTACTATACTAAAATGCATCAGTTTCTCGTTTGGTTTTACATATACAGTCATAAGGAGAGAACTCATCTTCTCTCATACCCTTTAGCAATAGCAGGAAAACAGTTTAAGAACTGAGACAAATGGTCTCCTTAAGAAGCTGCTTTTCAACCCTTGCTAAAACACGTTTGATGCAAAATTAGTAAAAATTATTGACATTTTTGACTCAGAATAAGCCCAAAAGATAGTTTTTAACTGATTTTAACCCCTCAAGGTTGTTTGTTAAGGTTTTATTACGTTAGATTCTGAATATCAGAGGCATACGCTAAAAGCCCTATCCTCACCCCTGAGAAGAGGCTGAGCATAGAGCTTTCAGGCATAGGAAAACGAAGCGTTTATGAGGCAGGAAACCGTGATGGTCCCGTAGCCAGAGCGCATGAATCGGGACAGCGTGGCGGCACACATCAGCTTATGGCACCCCAGTTGATGGATGTCCGCCGGAGCTGTCTGAGCCTCTGCCACAGGCAGGCATACTCTGGCTTGGCGGCTTCAGGGTCGTTCTCTATCACATGCTGCGCGGTGTCTCGCGCCAGCTGCACCAGCTGTCCGTCGCGGGCTATATTGGCTATCTTCAGGTCGAAGGCCATGCCCGACTGCTGTGTTCCCTCAAGGTCGCCAGGCCCGCGTAGCTTCAGGTCGGCCTCGGCGATGCGGAATCCGTCGTTTGTCTCACACATTATGTCGAGGCGCTTCTGTGTCTCTGATGTCAGCTTGTGTGAGGAGACGAGGATGCAGTATGACTGGCTCGCGCCGCGCCCGACACGCCCACGGAGCTGATGGAGCTGTGAGAGGCCGAAGCGCTGCGCCTCCATAATGACCATGACCGAGGCGTTAGGGACATTGACCCCCACCTCTATGACCGTCGTGGCGACAAGAATCTGCGTCTCGCCCGCCACGAAGCGCTGCATCTCCTGTTCCTTCTCTGCCGCCTTCATGCGCCCGTGCACCTTACTGAGCCTCATGTCTGGGAACACCTTGCAGAGCATCTCGTAGCCCTGCTCGAGGTCCTTGAGGTCCATCTTCTCGCTCTCCTGTATGAGCGGATAGACGATATATACCTGCCGGCCAAGCTCTATCTGCTTGCGTATGCTGGCATAGAGCGAGAGCATATTGTCGTCATAGCGGTGGAGAGTCTGTATTGGTTTGCGTCCGGGCGGAAGCTCGTCGATGACCGACACGTCGAGGTCGCCGTAGAGGGTCATGGCGAGTGTGCGCGGGATTGGGGTCGCTGTCATGACGAGGATGTGCGGCAGGATATGCTCCGGCTGCCGCACGGTGGCATTGCCGCCCTGCCCTGCCCCGTCAGCCTGGCGTGTCAGTCCCGGCGCGTTCTTCTGCCACAGGCGCGCACGCTGCTCCACACCGAAGCGGTGCTGCTCGTCGATGACAGCGAGACCGAGACGGTGGAAAACGACCGTGTCCTCTATGACGGCGTGTGTGCCGACAACGATGTCTATGCTCCCGTCGGCAAGTCCCTCCAGCACACTTGCCCTGCGCTTGCCTTTCACGACACCTGTCAGCAGCTCGACCCTTATGTCCATGCCGTCGAGGAAGCGTGTGATGGTCTCAAGATGCTGCTCGGCGAGAATCTCTGTCGGGGCCATGATGACGGCCTGATAGCCATTGCCGATGGCTATGAGCATGGTGAGGAGGGCCACGAGGGTCTTCCCTGAGCCGACATCGCCCTGAAGGAGGCGGTTCATCTGGCGGCCGGAGCGCATATCGTCGTATATCTCCCTGACGACACGCTTCTGTGCCCCTGTCAGCTCGAAGGCGAGGTTGTGCTCATAGAAGGCGTGGAACGGCTCTCCGACACGTGACATCTGGCAGCCTTTGTACCGTCTTCTGCGCTCGTGCATGTACCTTATAATATTCAGCTGGACATAGAAGAGCTCCTCAAACTTCAACCTCATCTGCGCCCTTTGCATCTCGTCGTTGTTACGGGGATAGTGTATCCACCTCAGCGCGTCGTCACGACTTGCCATGTGGTTTGGCCCCACGATGAAGTCAGGGAGTGTCTCGGGCTGTGGCGGCATCTTAGAGACAAGGGCTTTCGTCAGGCGTTCCATGCCCCGCGATGTCAGTCCGCTGTTCTTCATGCGCTCTGTCGTCATATAATGAGGCTGCAGCCCCATCTCTGAGAGGGCGAGGGTCTTGGCGTCGTCGATGTCAGGATGGGAGAACTGGTAGCGGCCGTTATATATGGCCGGACGGCCGAAGACGATGTACTCTGTAAGGAGGCTATAGTTCTTATAGGCATACTCTCCATGCTTGAACCACACCAGATCGACAAAGCCGGTGCCGTCAGAGAAATGGGCCACATAGCGTTTCGTGCGGCGTCCGCTGTCGTATATGTCCCACGATTTTATATACCCACGAATCTGGACGAAAGGCATCTCTCCCTCCATCTGGCATATCTTATAGACACGGCTGCGATCGACATATTTATAAGGATAATACTCCAGAAGGTCGCCATAAGTCTCTATGCCAAGCTCTTTGGCGAGGATGGCCTTCTTCTTAGGCCCCACGCCGGACAGATAGGTTATGTCTTGGGAGAGGAAATCCATGATTGTGGTATGGTTTGTGGTTATGGTATCATTAGGGTACAGGCAAGCCTTCCACACGCCATCAGCAGGCGTATGGGAGGCGTGAGAGGCTTTCCGAGGGGGCTGCAAAAGGTACTATAGGAGCAGGAGGCGAGCCATCGTCCGTACGGACAGAGGCGTATCGGCGGGAGTATGGGGCCGCACGAGTCTATGGCGCGTTGCGGCTCAGACCTTGCTCATGAGGTGGTTGTACATCATGCCCTCCTTGATGGCCTCTGTTGTGGCCTTGCCACAGAGCATCTCACAGAGGGTATAGGCGTACGGGAATGTGGCTGCGGGGCCCTCGCCGGTGATGACATTGCCATCGACAGTGACAAGCTCGGCGGTGTATGTGGCGCCGTCAAGATGGTCCTCAAAGCCTGGGTAGCATGTGCAGCGCTTGCCCTTCGATATGCCGAGCGAGCCGAAAATCATCGGTCCCGCACAGATGGCAGACACGAGGCGGCCAGCATCATACTGGCCTTTAATAGCCTCACGGACAAGGGGATGGTTGCAGAGATTCTCCGCTCCTGGCAGTCCGCCGGGTATCATGAGCAGGTCAGCGTCGCTGACATCAATATCCTCAATGAGGCTGTCGGCAACGACCGCTACACCATGGGCTGAGGTGACCGTCAGAGAGCCAGTGGTAGAAACGAGCTGTACATCAACGCCGGCGCGGCGAAGGACATCAACCGGAATCAGCATCTCGACTTCTTCTGTGCCGTTGCTGATAAATTCATATACTTTTGCCATAGGTAATTATTGGGTTTTGTGGGTTAATCTCGTCGAATAACATAACACCGCAGTCTGTGTCCGGCCTTTCAAACTGCCGGGACGCTTCATGCCTCATCCTCGGGCAAGTCTTGCAAGCTATACGGCCAGAGAGCGTGGCGGACACAGCGGGGAGGGGCGGCTGTCTGTCTATGCTGATGCAAAAATACTATTTTTTTCTGTATATGCAAAGCCTTTATTGACGTTTTTCATTATTTGGCGGGGTAATTCCTGTGCATAAGAAGCATCCATTGGCACAGAGAATGGGTTGGGCATGAGGGGCTTGCCATTATGCCATGACCTGTGCGGCTCATGCCTCTGGAATGCATTTATTCTGTGGTTTTTTCTTTTTTCTTAATTAAAAGCATTAATTTTGCAGGCTGAAAACATGAACACTGACCACTGTCACGACAAATGAGCAAGAATCTACGATTCGCCATTTTTGGCAATGAATACCAACGCCGCAAATCGGTTTCGGCCCAGCAACTCCTTGACTGCCTGTCCCATCACCATGCGACAGTATATATCGAGGAGGGCTTTTTCCGTTTCCTTAACGACAGCCAGCATATCAAGGCCGACATCGCGGGGACATTCAGAAATCTCACATTCGACATCGACTATGTCATATCGATGGGCGGAGACGGCACTCTGCTGAAGGCTGCCAGCAAGGTGGGGGCGCGCAGTGTGCCCATCATAGGCATCAATATGGGGCGTCTGGGGTATCTTGCCGACGTGCCCGCAACGGACATTGAGGAGGCGATAGAGAGGCTGTACAGCGGCGACTATGTGACAGAGAACCACAGCGTCATAGAGGCTACGGCGATAAACGGGAGCCTCAGCGGATGTCCACGAGCCCTGAACGACATCGCTGTGCTGAAGCAGGACAACGCATCAATGATAACGATACACGCCCGCATAGACGGCGAGGAGCTGATAACATACCAGGCCGACGGGCTCATCATATCCACACCGACAGGCTCGACAGCCTACTCTCTCTCAAACGGCGGCCCCATCATCATGCCCGCGACCGATGTCCTGTGCCTGACACCAGTAGCGCCACACAGCCTCAGTGTCAGGCCGATAGTGGTGCCGGCAAAGGCCGAGATAACACTGACTGTGGAGAGCCGCTCACATAATTACCTCGTCGCCATTGACGGAAGGTCAGAGAAACTGCCCGAGAAGACAACGCTCCGCATAAGGAGAGCACCGTACGAGGTGAAGATTGTGAAGAGGCACGGAGGAGACTACATCACCACACTCAGGGGGAAAATGATGTGGGGAGCTGACGCGAGATGACCCCAACCACAGCATACAGTAACCATAGACCCATCACCGCATGAAGAGACTGACCCAGAAATCCATACCGTCAATAATACGCTGGCTGTGGAACGTGGCAAAGGGAAACAGGCTGCAGACGACGCTGAACGCCGTCATCGGCATTCTCGATGTCACGATATCGCTGCTGACGGTGTATGCCATGCGCCATGCCATAGATGTCGCGGCACACGATGTGGAGGGCAGTCTGATATGGGCTATCGGATTCATAGGGATAATAACGCTTGCCGACTTCTCGCTCATCATATCGAGCATATGGGTAAGAAGCATACTCGGCATCAAGGCACAGAACAGAATGCAGCAGCGCATGATAGAGCGTGTCATACGCTCTGAATGGCAGTCGAAGGCCACACACCACAGCGGAGACATCATGAACAGGCTGGAGGGCGATGTGGGGACTGTCGTAGGGTTCCTCACCGAGACACTGCCAAGCGCGCTATCCACCCTGCTGCTCTTCACCGGCGCGTTCGCCTATCTCTATTCCATGGACAGTATGCTCGCGCTCATCACGATAGCGATTGTGCCGCTATGCATTGTCATGAGCAAGTTCTACGTCCGTAAGATGAGGAAGCTGAACCGCATCGTGCGCGATTCTGACTCACACATCCAGTCTGTCATGCAGGACATCGTCCAGCACATGCTCGTCATAAAGACACTGGAGAGCGACAAGATGATGGTCGCCAGGCTGAAGAACTCACAGCAGGAGCTGCACGACAACATAGTCCGACGGACAATATTCTCTGTCATGTCAAACCTCACCGTAAACCTCGGCTTCAGCATATCATACCTGTTCACATTCGCATGGAGCGCTTTCCGCCTCTCTGCCGGCACACTGACATTCGGCGGCATGACAGCGTTCCTGCAGCTCGTCAGCCGCATACAGGGGCCGGCAAGAAGCCTCGCGAAACTGATACCGAGCAGCGTCTCTGTGCTGACAGCGGCCGAGAGACTGATGGAACTGGAGGACATACCCGAGGAGAAGGATGGCGACGCGATAGAGATTGAGGCACCATGCGAGATACAGATAGAGAATGTCTCGTTCAGATATGACGATGACAGTCCTCTCGTCTTTGACAATTTCTCTTATACATTCCCCGCAGCGACAGCGACAGCTGTGGTGGGAGAGACGGGGGCAGGCAAGACGACACTGATACGTCTGCTCCTCGCACTGTCCCACCCGACGGCAGGCAAGGTGACGATAAGCTCTGCCCTACACCCTGAGAGGCGCGACGTGATGACCCATCTCCACCGCTGCAATTTCGTTTATGTCCCTCAAGGCAACACCCTCATGAGCGGTACGATACGTGAGAATCTGCTCTTGGGCAAACCAGAGGCCACAGACGAGCAGCTCATCAACGCCCTCCACCAGAGCTGTGCCGACTTTGTGATGTCTCTGCCCGAGGGATTCGACACCATGTGCTCAGAGCAGGGAGGAGGCCTGTCTGAGGGGCAGGCACAGCGCATTGCGATAGCAAGAGCACTGCTGAGAGACCGCCCCATAATGCTGTTCGACGAGGCGACAGCGGCCCTCGACCCTGAGACAGAGCGACAGCTGCTGCAGAACATCATGGAGACGAGACAGAAAACAATCATCTTCATCACCCACCGCATGGCCGTATGCGACTACTGCCAGCATGTCCTGCACATAAAAGGCGACAGCAGCGGGACATAACTTCCGGCTGTTGCTCACAGGGACACTGCCGCCACAAGACACATATTAACCACACAACACCCACAAGACAAATAACGGAAAAGACAGAATATTCTAGTCATTCTAGATAAATCCACTGGCCTAGGAACATGAAGTCAGTGGGCAAAACATTTATTAATGCCAAACAACAAATCAATCAAATGGAAGCGTTTCACACGCACTTCCTATGCAGTGTTCAACAGTCTGCACAAAGAGGTTGCCATCGGAGTCCTCTCTGCGGCAATGCTCCAGAGTGCCGGATTCCTGGCCAAGGCCCGTGCCACAACATCCATGGATGGAGGCTACGCCATGGCAACGCCATCGTCAGATAGCGGCGACGACATGACAGACTCGTTGTACATCGCGCTCGGCGACGTTGAGGTCGTCGGCACACGCGTGCCTCTCATGGAGAGCCAGGCGGCGCGAATGGTGACCGTATTGCAGGCGGCGGACATCTCCGCGGCGGCGGTACACAGTATCAATGACCTTTTAGAGTATGCTGTCGGCATAGATGTCAGACAGCGTGGAGAGATGGGTGTGCAGACGGATATCGCCGTCAGGGGAGGCACATTCGACCAGGTCACTCTCCTTATCAATGGTGTAAACATCTCCTCACCCCACACAGGCCATCTCTCGGCCGATTTCCCGCTCTCTCCTGATGATATAGAGAGGGTTGAGGTGATGGAGGGGCCGGCGGCAAGAGTGTTCGGCACATCAGCGTTCACAGGCGTTGTGAACATTGTCACAAAGGACGCCACACGTGACGAGAAGAGCTCGTTGGGCGTGACAAGCCCCGTTAACACCACACTACATCTGCGCGGAGGCGCATACGGATATGGAGGCGGCGATGTACGCCTCGGCATGAGACACAGTGCCGGCGAGGGCGCACAGATGTCCCACTCACTCTCTGGAGGTTACTCACGCAGCGACGGAGCAACCCCGAACTCATTCTTCAGCAATACACATCTTTTCTACAACGGACGCTACGAGGCCCCTAACATAACCGTTCAAGGACAGGCGGGCTACAGCTATAAGCCATACGGAGCGAACACTTTCTACGGACTGGCATCGACCGACCAGTGGGAGAGCAACGAGCGCTTCATGGCGTCGCTGCGTGCCGAGACAGTAGCCGGCAAGCTCCATATATCACCGCTGGCCTACTGGAACCGCTGGCTCGACCATTACCAGTGGCACCGCAATGTGTCGCCGGGAGGAGAGAACTTCCATCTCGTCGATGTCTATGGACTCGGGGTGAACTCATGGTTTGAGAGCGCGATAGGCAAGACTGCCTTCGGCGTAGAGATGCGCTCAGAGGCTATATGGTCAACAAATCTCGGGCAGCCACTTGCCGAGGACATGTACAGGGACATTGCCGGGCATGACGCGACAGCCGAAAGACAATACACCAGACATGACCAGCGCACCAACATCTCAGCTTTCCTCGAGCACAACATAATCCTTGCCGACTGGACACTCTCACTCGGCGTGCTTGCCAACCACAACACGGGGCTTGACGGCCGGTGGCGGCTATACCCGGGCATAGACATCAGCTACCGTCCCACAGACATCGTGAAGCTCTTCGCGTCATGGAACATGGCACTGCGTATGCCTACATTCACCGACCTTTATTATAGCGGCACGAATATCCAAGGCTCAAGCAACCTCATGCCAGAGAAGACAAACGACGTGTCGGTAGGCACACGCATACGCCCACAGGGATGGGACGTGTCGGCACAAGCGTTCTACTCGCACAAGTCGGACATGATCGACTGGGTGGTATATACCGACGAGACGGTCGATGACACCGGCACGCCTACAGACTCAAAGACATGGATATACCGCTCCGGGAACTTCACTCTCGACAACTGGGGCATAGAGCTACAGACAGCTTTCATGCCGCGCAAGATATACGGAGAGGCATTCCCTCTGCGCCGCATCGCGGTGAGCTACGCATGGATTACAGAGGACATGGAGCACGAGCGTGCCGTGACGCTCTCTAAATACGCTCAGGAATATCTCCGCCATAAGGTAGTCGTACAGGCCGACAGCAGGATATGGAGCAAGCTGAACCTCTCTCTCTCATGGCGATGGCAGGAGCGCACAGGCACGGGCAACTCTCCCTATGCCCTGCTTGACGGCCGCCTCTCATGGGACGACAAGGGATGGTCGGCATACATCGACTGTACAAACATCCTCGACAAGGAGTATTATGACTACAGCATAGTGCGCCAGCCGGGACGATGGATAAAAGGCGGCGTGATAATAAGGCTGTGACATCAGCCACGCTCTCTGACAGGTAACAGCCGCCCGGCATGAATGCCATAGAGAGTGACAAACATATTCTGGCACACCTTATACGCTTACAGTGTCAGACAGACAAAGCCCCAGCCTTATCCTGACAAGGCTGGGGCTTCACTGTTACCGTATGTTCAAAAAGCATGAGGCAGGCCGTAAAATCGGCTCCCGTGATTTGCATCACACCGCCCCCGAACATGTAACATAAGTTAAAAGGGAAAAGATATTTCGCTGTTTTCTTGCACATCAGACAAGGAATGAGTAATTTTGTTATAACGCTGTCTGACAGATGCCATACCCCACGTATGGCATGAAAGCGTGCAACAGCATACAACCCCAATGTTGAATGACAACAAAACCACGAAAACCACCTATACACAAAACTTATGAAAAAGACACTGTTCTCTCTCGCAATGCTACTAAGCGCCACAGCTATCCACGCCGTTGACACGGTCAAGCTGACAGTCCAGAACCCAACAGCAGAGCCACGCCAGCAGGAAATGGTGGAGACTGACGCCAAAGCCATAGCCAAGAGACTCGGCACAGAGGCATTCATCGTGACAGATGCCGACGGCAATGAGATACCGAGTCAGATAACCCACGACGGGAAACTGATATTCATGGCCAGCGCCGCCAGTCGGTCAAAGACGGTTTACCATGCCGTCAGAGGTGAGCGCAAGGACTACGAGAGCCGCACTAAAGGCAGGCTTTTCCATGAGCGTGGCACAGAGTTCGGATGGGAGAACGACCGTGTGGCATACCGCATCTATGGTGGTGGCGCCGCCGTCGGCTACGACCTCTTCAACAAGAACACTGAGGAACTGATGCTTGACTATTGGTATGCCAGCGAGCAGAACCATGAGATGCGCTCTGTCAGCAAGCAGCTGCGCGACCGCGGATACACTGATCTTGCCGACGAGGTATATAACGCTTTCTGCTATCACATCAATCACGGCAAGGGAATGGACTGCTATACCGTAGGCCCCACACTCGGTGCGGGTGCCAACGCCCTTGTCCGCAAGGACGGGACGCTGTGCATGCCGAAGTGTTACAGCCGGTATGAGATACTCGATAACGGCCCGCTGCGATTCTCTGTCCGTCTCACTTACCCGGAGATAGAGTACGAGGGGCAGGCTGTCACAGAGACACGCACTGTCTCTCTCGATGCCGGCAGTCATTTCAACAAGGTCTCCGTCAGTTACGAGGGTCTCACCACGCCGGCACAGATAGCGTCAGGCGTTGTCGTACACAAGCAGAATCCCGAGGCATACGTCATGAACAAGGAGAAAGGATACGTGGGGTATGAGGACCTCGGAGATGTCGGGACATACAGCTACATACCCGAGAAATACCATAAGAAGCTGGCGTCAGAGATGGGGCGCATATATGTCGGAACATTCTACCCCGGCCGCCTCATGAAGACTGAATATAAGGCTCAGCAGGCAGGTGCCGCTGTCGGGCATGCCCTCGCGATTGCCGATTATGTCCCAGGCTTCACATATTATTTCGGCTCAGGATGGAGCCTTAATGCCCAGCACACCATCGACAGCCTCCCGGCATGGGAGAGATTGCTGGAAAGAAGCGTGCGGGCGGCACGCTCGCCGATGGGGGTAACAGTGAAGTGACATTATTGTCTCATATGCCAAGGCATCAAGGCTTCGCATAGGGGGCACTGTCCTCTCCCACCCTTTTCAACCCTCTTCAGTCCTCTCCAGTCCTCTCCAGTCCTCTCCAGCATTCTCCAGCCATGACGTAATGTCGTCTCCACCCCCTCGTGGTCGCCCGTATCTTCTGTTATCGGTCAGGCTGTCCGGCAAATTCCCTTTATGCCACACATCCTCTGGCCAGCCTCATGAAGCTGATATCATAACCCATCTACAAGCCCGCCTCCCATTGACTGTTTCGGCCAATGGGAGGCGGGCTTTATATCGGACAGGGACAATTCTACAAACTGAATCCTGCTTATGCTTATAACAACTCGTATAATGTCTGAGCTAACCTATCTGCTGATAAACACCTCTTTCTCGTTATGTTTCTCTCCGTTGAGCGTTGACTCGTACTTGTCAAAACTTTCAACCATACATATCGAAATCATTTAACCTTTGTCCACACCTTCTATCAGTTGTCTTGATGTGCGGGCAGTGTGTCTTGGCTGGCGCATCATGTTCTTCCGGAACAGCAGCCTGCTTAGTCCTACACGGTCCATCAGACGGCCTATGGCGATTGAGCCGGCGACGGCCGAGCTAAGGGTGATGATGCAGAAGCAGAGGATGTTGCCGTTCTCCACCATATCATGGAGAATCCTTTTCGACAGCAGCGTGAATATTGGGTGGAGAAGATATATAGGCAATGTGTTAGCCCCGATATAGCCTATGGCCCGCAACAGCGTGCCGTCCATCCTGCGTGTGTACCATACCGTGAACTCCACCACACAGATGCCGAGCACAATGCTGAAGTATGAAAGTTGCGTGGCGTACTCCTTGTTTGCGCATACTGCATAAGCCACCGTCGTGATGACAATGAGGGAAGAGGCGGCAGACCCCTTGAATATCTCGCCGAACTCCCCGTATCTTCTCCTTACCGCCACCCCCGCAAAGAATGCCAGTGGCGATGAGAGGCTTAACAGTGGCGTATAATATGACAGCGCGACCGCCACAAGCAGTGTCCATGTCATGGCGTTTGCAGAGCCGAGGCATGAGCAGACCCTGTGCGTGAGATAATACATGCCGCCACATATGATCATGGTATGAAGATACCAGTATGGTCCTATGGGATGGAGCAGCAGCCGCTCCGCGACAGCGCCGAGGCTCAGCACGTCTATCCCGTCCCTCACGGGGAAGAAGTAAGAGAGGATGATGTATGCCGTCTCGAATGTGGCATACATCATCGTCATCGCCCACAGATACTGCCCGAACTGCCTCCATGTCTTGTCAACATTGAAGAGGTAGCCCGTTATAAAGAGGAACATCGGCACGACAAAGGCCAATATGGCATTCTGCATGGCAGGGTACGCATCCTTGAACGGAGTGCAGTGGATGAGTATCACGAGCAGTATCAGCGTGCAGCGTATGGAGTTTATTTCCATGTCCTTTAGGGATATGGTTATCTGGTAACGACCAGCCGTTTACAATCTGTTCTTTTTCCGTTTACTTCAGCATAATATAAGAATACCCCTTTGGGAAGGCTGGACGTATCAATGCTTAGGCTTTTGTCTCCTGAACAAACGGGATACTCACGCAATGTTATTCCATTGCTGTCCAATAATACAAGTTTCCCATTTCCATTAGGTACATTGACACTGACACGTGTTGATGCTGTACATGGATTAGGTGTGTTTTGGCCTATATAAAGATTGTTATTTCCAGCCTGACTTACATCTGATGTATTTGTTTTTCTCGCCTTGATTCCTTGATTGAGTTCTAATTCATGTATGCGGTCGTTTAGTTCTTTTATGCTTTTTAATAGAACAGGGATTAATTCTGTGTAATTTATAGCGTCATTTCCATCTTCCATCTCATAAACAAGATTAGGAAAGACTTCTTTCAGCTGCTTGGATGATATGCCGAGGTGAAGCTTCTCTGTTTTCTGAATCTCTGACTCTCTGATGACTCTGGCATCTGGAATTGTATCCGACTCGCTATTAAATAGTTGTACAGGTTCTTGGATATAGTAGGGTACCACATCAATATTTGTTATTTTGGACGTGTAGTCATCAGCTATAACATTAGTATATGCACGTGTGGAAGCATTATCGTCAGGAGCTGGTGTAAGTATAATTCCACTTATATTACCTGTTACGCTCAAATCCCCAACGACTTTTGTGTTTCCATTAAAAAAGCCTGCGTATTTCCCGTCAATGAAAGTTCCGTTTTCATATTCAGAAGATGTTCCATAAACGGCCGCGCCGTCATTAGCCCCATCTATACGGCCAAACACGCCATAGTTCCATCCCGATGTGGAATTGCCGGCAGTTCCTAACACTCCATATGAGCGTCCTGTATTCAGAACCGTATAAGAGAATGCGTCACCACGGACACCGGCACTAAAGTTTGTATTCTCATTTCTGCTGAAAGCATTGAAGCCTATGCCCCATGAGCTGCTAGTACCTCTTCTGTCACAGAAATAGCCTTTTTTGTCAGCCTTGACATAAACCTTGCAATCAGGATCACCGCCACTGTTTACACTTATGACAGATAGAGCAGTCTCCGATGATGCAAAACTGGTGTTCCCGTTTGATTCGATACGAAATTGAGCATGGAGTTGCAACGTGACACATAACGTCACAACTGATATGGCTATCGATTTCTTCATGTTGGTTGTTGTTTGATTATCTCCCTACTCATATAGCTTTTCGAGATTCGCTCCTTTATCGCGCAGTGTGGTCTGCCTATTATGCTTAAACATTTTAGCTTCTTGGTCAGCCAATACGGGTATGTCTGCACAAAAATGCAAATTCTTCACGGATGCACGATTCTATTAACATGTCAAATTAACAGAGTTTACAAAACATGAATACGTGTCAAGCCCGCGTCTCTTTTTGCACAAATCTTTTTTAGAATGTCACCAGAAGAATCTAATTAGATACTAGTGATAAACAAGTATACATGTTTGGTGTTTATTTTCAGCCGTAAAGATATCATGCTATAGTAAATGTTAAGGATATTACCTTGTGTGTCAATCTGTATGTGACAACCATACCTTCAATACAAGAGAAGAACATGGGTATGTCAACTGAACTGTGTCATGCTGCCGTACCAGGAACTGCTGGGGGA
>JBJEAW010000104.1:0-6094 GCA_051869435.1 Prevotella sp.
ATCTTTTAGTAAAGCCAGCCATTCCAAGGTGTTGTTTCATGGGACAGTAATAAAAAAAATATCTCCGCAATGCAACACTATCGGCATCGCGGAGATATTATTATCGGTAATGGAATTTCTGTCTCCCCATACGACTCGTAATAAAAGTGGGGCTGTGGTGGGGTCATGCAGGCATCATTCCCTCACTATCTGGAGTATCTTCTGCCATGCCTCGGCCTTGTCATCAAGGCTTACGGTTATGTCTGGCATGAGATACGGGTCGCCAACATGCTGCTTGTCTGGCCGTGCGAAGAACTTTGAGCTGACAGTGCCCACGACATTCGTGTTAGGGAGCCTGTAGGGCATGACCTCTCCATAATGGGACGGCGAGTAGGTTGACTTCTCCCCAAGGATTATCCCTATGCCGTTGTCACGTGCCAGTGTCATGAGCATTCCCGCACTGCTAAAGGTCTTCTTGCCCTGTATGAAGAATACTTTCCCGTCAAAAGTGTCAGGCTGGACGAAGCCCGGCCTCGTCTTTCCCGCCGGCATAGGGTACAGCTCGTCGATGTGTCCTGCCTCTTCCCATGCCTTTTTCGCCACCCCCACACGTGGGTTGTAAGCGGCCATGAGGCGTGAGAATCTTAGCTGGGTGGAAATGTTCCTTATCTCAGAGAACGGGCGGAGATGCACGAGCAGCTCGTCACACAGCATACTGCTCCCACCGTTGTTATACTGCGCGTCCACCACGAGTGTCCTTATCGCCTCAGCCTTCATCCTTGAGAACATCTCGTCGAGAGTCTTGTCCCATCGTGGCAGAGAGTCATTGCGTGTTGTACGCGCGTCGGCACACTGGTTGAATTGCAGATAACAAAGCGATTCGTCCGGAAGTATGGTATAGTGGAAGAGGTCGCCTTTATTGGCCATTATCCCAGTAGAGGTGTCTTGTTCCGGCTGCCGCTTCTCTGTGTTGGCGGCTTGCTTCCTCGCCCTGAGCCTCCCGAGGTCAATGACATCGGTATGCTTGTCGTGCAGACGGCCGAGGGTCTTGATGAGCAACCCTACGAAGATAGAATCAGAAGTACACTCACGGCAGGCATCCAGAAGCTCCTGCTGTGTGTTGAAGAGAGAGTCACGGCGCTCTTTCTTTATATAGTAAGGATGTGTGTCGGCTATCATATCTACAAATATCATGGCATCGCGCTGATACTTGTTGCCTTCCACATACGTCTTGTTGTTGAGGAAAAGAGAGTCGTCAAGAACCTTCACCTTGCTCAGGTCTTGTGCCGTGACTGATGTGAGCCACCCGAGGGTGCAGACTGTTAGAATAAGCTTTTTCATCTTGTTTTGAGTATATATATTATGCATCTTTATCCCAAGCGAGCCGTTTCTTCTCACGTCAAGTGGGATTCCCATTAAGGCGGGGCTACCTTCATGCTCTGCAAAGATATATATAATCGGCTTATCTCACAAACAGTTGGGACAAACGACAGCCATTATGGGACGGACGACATGCCTGTGTCATGAAATGCACCATCCGGGGACGAGAAGCTGCTGCGGCTGTCCACTCCGCTTGCTGCATACCGTGTACGTTTTTCATCCATGCCGAGCGGGGTGTGGATGTGTCCCGATACTTTATCTGCTTATCATCTTCCTGACTCTCCCGTCCGGATATCTCACTATGACGAGGCCCTTCTGCACCTTGTCTGCCCTGCAACCTGTCACAGTATATCGGACCGCGTCAGAGGGGTCGGGACGGTCAGCAGCGGTGTTCTCCTCTATGCCTGTCGCATTGAGGAATTTGTCGTCAAGGAATCTCGCACGTCTCTTCACCCATGATTTCAGGTTGCTTATCTCCTCGTCGAATCCCGTTATCGTGGTATAGCTGGGCCATATCCTCTGGCCGTAAGTCTTCCATGCCTCCTCGTTACGGTCGGCAGCCCCATGGCTTGTAAGCTCAGTGGCAAGGCGGTCTATAACAGTCTCAATGTTATCGTCAGTATAGCTGCCATGCCTGTACTCTGTCCAGCGCTGGCGCACATCGCTGATGAAGGCGGGGTCGGCGAGGAGCTTGTCCCACCAGAACGGGATGACATTGGGGCTGGTGACATTGCGCCTGTTATAGTCATACTGCCAGATATTGACCTTGTCGCCATAGAACGAGTCGTTGCCGTATGCTATGTTGAAGTCCCACAGCGTTGTCTGCCAGCGATGGTCCAGTCCCTCTTTGCGGGCACGCGTCTCGCTGTATTTGTACATATGTGTGCTCAGCCTGTAGCCATCAATGTTCAGCGTGAACTCTGTCGTGAGGAAATAATCGACGAATGACATCGTGTTGATATACTTCCGGTATCCCTCAAGAGGGTCTGTATAATTGCTCTTTGTGAACGATGTCTCCATCTCGTATATGGCGTTGTCTATGCTCTGCCTTACCTCGTCGGGCATCTCTTTAAGGTCGTCAGGGTCAGGGCTGTCATATTGATATACTATCTTACGGGTATAATCGTCAAAGCCCAAGATGTTCTTCGGGCGATAAGGCGATGTATAGTATATCTCCTCGTCGTCCCTGTCCTTCTCGACATGGAAGTCTCCTGTGAGGTCTCCGTCGTCCTCTCCGGGGTCGTTAAGGTTCAGCCTGTACTTCCCCTTGCCGGGTCTCTCCATGAGTATATACACGCCATAGTAAACCCCGTTGAGTATCAGCTCACAGAATCTGGAATAGGGTGTATAGCCGAAATACGGCCTTGCAAGCTCGAAAGTCAGCACGTCACGTATCATCGACTTGTCGGCAAACGGTGCCAGCAAGACCCAGTCATTGTCCTTGCCCATCCCGAGCAAAGACACTTTCTGCTTCTTTCCTCCCTCCTCCAGGGGCTGCTCAAGGGTCTTGAAGCCGTATGGTTTCTTGTCTGATTTCTCGAAAGACGAGTTACCACGATACTTCAGTCCGATATATCCCTCGTAATCCACCTTCTGGTCGGGATATGCGATAGTGTCGCCATGATTCAGCCCCTCTGTCCCGTTATCCACGATTTTCATTCTTGCCGTTATCCTGTCCTCCCTCTGGATGACGCCTCCGAGGGTGTTGACGAAGACGACAGGGAGGTTTGTGGCCTCAATCTTCACGTCCCTGTTGTTTGTAGGCGGATAAAGGTCGTCAATACTGACATCCTCGGCATACAAGGAGGATGTACATAAAGCCAGGAGTGTCAAAAGTAAATATTTTCTCATATTTTTAACTATAGGTGTTACATTTCCTCAGTCATTAAGTCTTCCATAATCCATAATGGATAATGAATCTTTTCATTTTGTTTTTACCATTTATGGCACAAAAGTATAAAAAAGCACGGATAAATGCAAATTATGGGGTCAACATTTTATGACAGGACATCCCGAAAGCATGTTGGCGGGCATAGCTCAGAGGAGGCGTTTCCTCCCTGTCACCCACTGACTCGGAGGGGGGCTAATTGCCAGATATGGTTTGCCTCAGTATAAGACATGCGTCCACCCGCTTACCTGTTGGGTATAAACGATTCTCTCCCTGAAGGTGGCAAAAGCCACCTTCAGGGAGAGAAAAGAAGACTTCGGCCAATTTATAGCCAGCCCCCCTTATGTTTCTCGTGTTTTCAAGACCATCTGCCTTGGCTGTCACCTTGTCATTTGAACAGCAGCGGTGCCATCTCTCTCAGAGAGCGCCGCCATGTCAGGAACTCATGTGCCGTACCCTCAGAGACATAGCTATGGGCATTGACGCCAGCCTGTCTGAGAGCCTCTGCCGCCTTCTGCACACGGTCAGGATTCTCTTTGCTGCCACAGCTCATGAAGACCATTCTAACCTGATCCGCCGTCTTGATATCCTCAGGCTGATAGAGCCCGCCGGACAGGAGCCCGTAATATCCGAATGTCTCTGGATAGGCCAGAGTACACATCTTTGTCTCCATGCCTCCCATTGACAGTCCGGCCATGGCACGCCAGCGTTTCCCGGCCTTGGTCTTGAAGTGTGAGTCGATATACGGTATGAGGTCTTTCACCAACACACGCTGGAATACTGTCCAGTCAAACTCATCCATGTGTCCCCAACGGCACTCGTTGGTCATTCCGTACGCACACACTATGATGAAAGGCTCACAGCGTCCCTCTGCGATAAGGTTGTCCATGATAAGATTGGCGCGTCCCTGGTTCATCCACGCTGTCTCGTCCTCACCCCATCCGTGCTGGAGATAGAGCACAGGGAATCTCCTTACGCCGTCATACTGAGGAGGCAGATAGACGAAAGCCCGTGGGCCGCACTCCGTCCAGTGGGTCATGCCCTTCGGAGTGTTCTCTGACGGGAACATCACCTGTACCACCTTTCCGTGCGGCACATCTTTCTGGGCGAAGAAGTCTGCGTCGTGTGCCGGAATCTCTATTCCGCTCTCCCACCGTACAGAGCCATAGTAGTTTTTCGCGCCGGGGTCGTTCATGACAGCACCGTCTATCGTGAGGTGGTAATAGTGGAATCCCTCGTCCATAGGTCCCTCTGTCGTGCCAGTCCACACGCCGTCCTTGTCTTTCTGCAGGACAGTCCCGCCACGGCCTCCGAGCCCGAGGCTTACGATGACCGACTTGGCGTCAGGAGCGACAATGCGGAACCGCGCATAGCCCTGCGAGTTGACCATAGGGTACTGCTGGCCGGGCTGATTCAGCGGTGATGGACTGAAATCCTCCTTCACCACGGCATTGTCAAGCTTCGGGTCGAAATTCTTGATTGTATAATAGACCTGTTTCGGTTTGAAATCCTTGTCAAAAGGCAGCGGATAATTGTTCACGCCTATCCATGAGTCAGCGTCAGAAAGGTTCCAGAATGTCACATTTGTTATGACATCCTTATGTTTCCTCATGGTGCGGAAGAGGCGTGCATACTGTGCCTCGTGGAGGGTCTTTATATACTGTGGCACCTCCCTGCTCTTTCCCCTGCTGAACTGCAGCTGTCCGCCCATCTCATCGTTGGTGCGTATATCAAGCTCTGTGATATGTATCTCGCTGACTATCTCTGAATACTTCTTGATGGCCGCCTCAAAGTCGTCCATCGACGGGCCGTAGATATTATAATGGCCCTGCATACCTATGCCGTCGATGGGGACGCCGTTGTCCCTCATCTTCTTCACCATGTTATATATACGGTCGCGCTTGGCAGGTGATGCCGCATTGTAGTCGTTGTAGAACAGCTTGGCGTCGGGGTCAGCCTCACGTGCCCATTCAAAGACCTTGGCTATGAACTCCTCTCCACAGAGGTCCATATGCTTTGTCTTGCGGTATGGGCTTGGCTCCTCCTTCATCCATGGTTTGCGCCGTCCGTCGCCGTCGGCGATGGCCTCGTTCAGCACGTCCCATGCATACACCACATCCTTATACCTGCCGACGACTGTCATGATGTGCTCACGGAGGCGTTTGTAGAAGACATCTTTCTTGACAGGCTTCCCCTTCTTGTCAGTGAACATCCAGTCGGCAAACTGTGAGTGCCAGCAGAGACAGTGTCCGCGCATCCTCACTCCGTTCTGCCGACACCAGTTGGCGATACTGTCCGCCCCAGAGAAGTCCCATACTCCCTCCTTCGGGTGTATCTCCCCGGGCTTCATGGCGTTCTCTGCCGTCACGCTGTTGAAGTTTTTCTTCACAATAGCCATCTGGCTTGGCGAGGCTATGTTACGCGTGTTCAGCGCGACACCGACAGAGAAGTAATCCTTATACGCATCCTTGTAGCCCGTAGGGTCTTCTACGGGCTGTACTGTTCTTGGCTGTGCGCTGAGCATGAGTGCCGCCATTGAGAACGCCACAGACAACATCATTTCTTTTTTAATCAGGTTAGCTAAGTTCATAGATAAATAGTATAGTATAGTATAGTATGTATTAATGTTGAGATTCCAGCCTGAGGATTGTCTTGCAGAACTTGCTCATATTGCTGAGGTGCAGCCTGTCGTATGCAAGGATAGCGCAAGGTGAGAGCAGAGACAAGCTTGCTTAGGCTATGCCTTGCCGCAGCCTATCGTATGCAAGGATAGCGCAAGGTGAGAGCAGAGCCAAGCTTGCTTAGGCTATGCCTTGCCGCAGCCTATCGTATGCAAGGATAGCGCAA
>JBJEAW010000104.1:6194-13021 GCA_051869435.1 Prevotella sp.
GGTGAGAGCAGAGCCAAGCTCGCTTGGGCTATGCCTTGCCGCAGCCTATCGTATGCAAAGTTACGACAATATCTCCATTCACATATACGCTTATGTTACAAAAACTATACGTTTTGTTTCATCATGCGGCGCAAAGGCGTTCATTGGGTCGCAATCTCCATCAGTACAGGCCGTAAAAAGACACAGCCCAAACCTCCCCCGTCGCTTGTGGGGAGGCCTGGGCCATGATTTATCACAAAGGTGAAGAGAGCAGATTTATTCCTCCTTACAGTTCGTCGATGGCTCCTGCGTTTCTCTCCATGATGGCGGCGGCGAGACCGTCTGCCGTCTGCACTATAGTCACGAGCGGATAGAGCGTGCGTGAGGCATCATAATTGCGCTGTTCCTCATAGCTGTTCATGTTCACGCCCCAAGCCCCCATGTGCCATCTTATGGCGAGCATCTCGTCGTCGTTCATCTCCAGTCCGCTGCACAGGATGAGGACGAGCGATTTCTCCCCGTGTCCCATAGGGAAGTTCTTGAATGTCATCTTGTATCCCTCGCAGTCTTCCCAGTCGCCGAGCTTTGTCTTCCTCCGTCTTGTCGTGCGCTGGTACATGTCAGCCTTGCAGACATCGTGCAGCAGGCTGGCTATTATTATACTCTCGCGCTTCACCTCTGTCTCAAGCGACGGCTCCACCTTCTTCATGCCCTCCCATACGGCTAAGGCCGCCCGACATGTGTTCAGTGAGTGCTCCACGAGGCCGCCCTCTGTATTCAGATGGTGGGAGGCCGATGCCGGGGCAGTGAAGAATCCCATGCTCTCGAGATCCTCAATCAGCTCCTCCACTCCATTGCGTCCGGTGGAGCGTAACAGTTCGATAAACTCCTCCTTGTTTGTCCTATTGTCTTTTGTCATAGTCGGTATGTTTTTTCTTGTCTCTAATTCAGAATGCAAAGTTACTCATTATCGTCTATACAGCCAAATTTTTTCATGGTTACATTCTCCATTTTTATTTTCAATATGACAGGCTGCACCTGTTTTCATTGTAATACGGCGTTACTGTGCATTACTTGTCACATAAAAGTTAAAGCCCCTTAAAATATTCGTCATATTGTCTGTTTTTCACTAATTTCGCGACATAAATAACCAAAGAACACAACCCACATTAAACAATTAACAACTATGGACGCAAAAGAAAAGGTATTGGCAACAATGAAGGAGGCGGGCCAGCCTCTTAACGCAGGAAAAATAGCAGAGCTCAGCGGTCTCGACCGCAAGGAAGTCGATGCGGCGATGAAGCAGCTGAAAGCAGAAGGCGCAATCGTCTCCCCTGTCCGCTGCAAATGGGCTCCTGCTGAGTAAACAGTGACGGATGGTGTTGCAGTCAATATCACTGACAGCAACACCATCATTTTTTTATTTTGGAGCCTAATCTCCAGATATTGCCGCCAAACCTCATGATATTCATCTCGGTATATAAGCCGTGGCAAAAGAAAAACGCTGAGGATATGGAGGAGGATATAAAGTAGGATATAGATATACATCGTCTTTCATCCCATCCAGCACGACATCAGCTACAATCATCCCGTATAGCCAGTTATCTGATATAGTCGTCCGGGAAGAACGCGTCCCATCCTCTGATATCGGTGGTGTTCTCTATCGGCAGTGGCGAGTAGAGCCAGTTGACGCTTCGTGAAGTGTCGTGGATGATCACACCGCCTTTCAGGCGCTTGTCTCTGTTCTCCTCCTGCTGCATATATTCGAGCAGGGCATTATGCTTATTGGGTGCCTCAGGGTCGCTGTTCTCGCCTTTGGTATCGAACAGGAATATCTGGCCGTTGTTCATGCGTATCACGAAATCGACATAGAAGAGCGACTTGCCGCCTTGGCTGTTGGTGTAGGCTATGGCATAGTGCTCACGGCCGCTGTCTCCGTTCTTATACCACCAGTCTATCGACTCACGGTGTGATTCGAGGAAAGCGGCAAACTCATGCTCGGGTGTGGAAACTGTGCGCAGCTCGACGAACGGGACAAGGGCATGATCCTTAACATCTTCCTTGACGATGTGGTTCTCCTCGGTGTATGTCCTGTCCTCCGGCACTTCCCATTCGTATGTCTCAAAGCTTCGTTCCTTGGCTTCTTTCTGTCTTTCTTCAAGTATTCTTGAATATCTGGCGAGAGCCTTTGTCACTATCTCTGCAAACTTCGGGCGGTTCTCATGATATAGCACCACTTTCTTGGCTTCTGTCTCAAAGATTTCGAAGAGGTTTTCCATTGCCTCAAGCAGATAGTTGGCGAGCACTCCCGTACTGTACGCCTTCTCATATCCACCAAGCATATTACGACACCAGTCGATGAACACCCGGTCAACCTCACCCGCTGTTCTCGTGAATTTTGCCCGTTCGCCTGTCTCTATCGTGGTGTTCACATCGTTCTGGAAGAATATGTCGGCTGGTATTTCTATGTTCACGTTCTTCACATTGAGCCTTATTCTCAGCCATTCGGCCGCCTGTCGGTTCTTTGCAATAGGCGATAGGGTGTCACCCGGTTGAGGATAACAAGCCTCATCATCATCTTCTTCAAGAAATGGCAGAGGTAGTTCTGATGTCAACAGCCACAAGTCCTCGAATGTCTTTGTCAGCACACGGCGGAAGTCCGGGCCGAGGCGGTTACGGTCGGCACTGCGGCGCACCTCATAACAGCTCACTAACTGCACATTGTCAAGACCATCACGCCTTACCGCCTGATACACCGACTTGTGCAGATAGTCCATATCATCCGACACTATCTGTATCTTGTCCTTGCTGATGTCGGTATATACATAGCCCTTGTTGAGCAGCGGGTTCTTGTAATAATGCTGCTCGGGCATACGCAGTATTCGTCCTACAGTCTGCACTGTGAAGGTATCGCTCGTCAGCTTTCTGAATATCAGCAGCACGGCGGCTCTCGGACAGTCCCATCCCAAGGCTATCGCCTGTTTGAAGAGCAGCACCTCTGTGATGTTGTCATTACGCTCGATGTCTTCGAGATTTTCCTTCACTCCAGACAGCCACACGGCGAGACGATGGTTGTCGGTATTGATGCCTTTAGCAATGTCAAGATACTGCACGACCTGCTCCTTTATCGTCCTGTCATCCTCAGTCATTGCTTCCTTTTTGTCATTTGGAAGTTGTATGAGCAGCAGCGGGTTGATGTTAACGCCCTCTTTCCTGTAGGCGTCGGCTATCTGCTGGCGTTTCTCCAGAGCTTTCTTAATCAGATGCTCATTGAGGGCAATGTCATTGGCATACCCGATTGTCACATCGGGATTGAGCAGCACTCCCTCCTTAATCATCTCCTCGCGGATTACCTCCTGACGGTCGATATTCACCAGATAGTCAGGTCTTGTCTTCGGGGTGGCGGATATTCTTATCTCCACCTTTGCGTTTATCTTCTCCAACACCACTTTCGACTTGTCGGCGGTATTTGTCCAGAATAGGTGCTCCTCGTCTATTACTACAATGATGGGGATGTTCTCCTCACGTGTTTTCCTTGCGATGTCATATAGCGAGAGGCCTTGCTCATTGTCCCTTACTATAAGGTTGTTCTTGCTGTTGATGCTCTCCCAGTTGACAAACAACACCTCGCCCTGATGTATTATGCCGTCTGTCTGGTCGAGCTCGTCAAACATCAGCGGTCTGAGCAGTTTTGTCTCCGTGAAGTAGTTCTTCATCTTGAAGTAGCTCTGCTGATGCAACTTGTTTGGCGCAATCCAGATGAAAGCCACCTGTTGGAATGGCAGGTCGCTGCGGCTTTGTAGTTCCTCGGTGAGCGTGGCGAGCATCTCGCTTGCCATCACCGTCTTTCCTGCTCCCGTAGGAGCTTTCAGCACAAGCTTACGTCTATAGCCATTAAGCCCGAGCAGATTGACAGTCGTTTCCACCAACTGCTTCACTGCCTTCTCTTGGTATTTCAGTTGTTTCATACGCTACTCGATATTAAAGTCAATAGTTAGCTCCTCTGCCCCATGGTTGTGTGTCACGCTTTCGTCAACCTCAAGCAGTGGCTTGTCCGTCTGCTTTGGTAGCACACGCCTGTAGGCATCGTATATTGCAGCAGGCAGGGCGACAAGCTGCACCTTGCCCTGCACCTCAAAGAAGTCATCGTCGAAGGCATATCTGTCTGGCGAGAAGATGTATATCTTCAGCTTATCGCCTCCGAAGTCGAGCGTCTTTATTTCCTCGGCAATCTGGTCAGCGAGTTCCTCGCAGAAGATTATCAGCATCCTCTTGTTTCCCTTCTCGAAATATCTGATAGTCTTGGGATTAGTCCTGTATCTTCCGAATCTCTTGCTTTCCTCATACAGGTCTTCCTTGATGCAAAGCAGTTCCGTAGCGGCAGCCATCAGTGCCCTCATGTTTCTCGGACTTTTCTCTCTTGGCAGGAGTTCTGTTTTGTAGTATCTGAGCGTGTTGTTCGTCAATCCTTCCACTTGCTCGCCCTTGGGAGTGGTATAGCCGTTTATCACCCGTTTGTTCCTCTCGTAAGTCACCTCCTCACAAATCTTATTCTCGTTATTCGTCACAAGAATACACTGACGATGACCACCATCCTCGGAATTAAGCTGCATAGTGGCATCCATACTAGTACCAGACCCAGCAAAAAAATCTAATATACAAATATTGCTTGGCTTGTTTGAAAAACCCAATAATTTCATTAGCAGTTCACAGGGTTTAGCAAAAGAAAAATCTAGACCTAATGCACCAATTCTATTCGTACCTAATGAATTAATACAATTATCGATATAATTGGGGGGAACTTTACCTTTCTCTTCTGCATCTTTTTGATAACGCTTTGTATAAACATTCCAAAAAGATGGCTCACCAGATTCATTTACTAGTGTAGATCTCTTTACTTTTTTGAATACTAAAAGATCTTTGTGCCTTAAATAACTATCCCAAGACCATCGCCAACATTTATCATTATTATCTACAGGTTTTATATATGCAGCATCACGTACTTCTTTTGGGAAGACATTACCCGGTGGAATGACAAAAGTATTATCTGGGCATTGGATAAAATATCTCTGATTTGGTCTTGAATCCAAAGAACCTTGATATAATGATTTTGTGCATTCATAGTATTCTCCTGCACGTTCACCGCTCTTTTCTATATGTGGGAAATCAGATGTATTTGGAGCATAAAAACGGCTGACATTTTCTTTGAATTTTGCATAAACCAATATATAGTCAATCGCTGGAGAGAAATGAGTACCTTTACCATTGCCCTTTTTCTGAACCCTTGAAATCACAGTTATCTGATTGTATTCTCCATAAATGTCATTACACAATGATACTGACTGCGCGATTTCATCACTTCCTATTGACATAAACAGGATACCATCATCTTTTAATAATCTCTTTGCAATCTTCAATCGCTTGCTCATAAAGGAGAGCCATTTGCTATGACGATAGCCATCCTCGGAATCTACAAAGGAGTCGTTGTAGATAAAATCCTTGTTGCCTGTATTATACGGAGGATCTATATATATCACGTCAATCCTGCCCTCATGAGTATAGCTGAGAGCAGTGAGGGCTTCGAGGTTGTCGCCTTCGATAAGAATATGGTTTGGGGCATCGGGTGTGTCAGAGATAATAGCACGCTCCTTCACCTCTTTCAGTACAGGGAGATTATCCCGAAGACGTTCCTCCACATCCTCAGGCTTATTCTCCCACACAAGTCCATAGCGTTTAGTGTTAAGGAGCTCAAGCAGAGCAGCGCGTTCTTCATTTGATAGTCCTTCTATTGTCAGTATCTTTTCTTTCAAGGCAGCCTTGTCCATAGCAACACAGAGAATAATAGCGGCCAAAGCTCCCGACGACCAATAGTTGTTTCATAGAGATTAGAAAAAGAAATCTGCACAGCAGCAGACTACAAGGGGCATGGATATAAAAAGAGTGGAGCTTGCACCTTAACGCTCGTTCCACTCATCGAGGCTCTCGCATTGCCATGTCCATGAAACGAGCAGTGCAAGACCCCACCTTTATGATATAATACGCCCTATCAAGCATCCTGACAACAGGACATAATGCCTGCCGTCAAGATACAATAAGGGTATGACATGTATTCATACCATATATGGGGCGTTGACTGCTACGATTGTGTTGATGGACATATCTGAAATTTGCGAGATTTCGATGAGTCAAAACACAAAGCGTATAGTTAACGCCTTTTTTACCCACGATGTATGCTCTGACAGCCACGCTGCCCGAGCTTTATTATGCAGCCTGTCGTGACACGACAGGCAAACATAAGGCAAAGATAAGGATTATATGTGACAATAGCAAATATAGGCTGTGATGTTTTTAGTTTTTTAATACTTGATGGCGCGGAAGGGCATAGTATTCACACGGACGACTTATATAAATTATCACACGGATGCCCACGGACACCACGGAGATTTATCATCACACCAATTACTTATATATAATCTTCACACGGATGCCCACGGATGTCACGGAAGACTCTTCTGACCCACGACATTGAAATAGCGAGAAATAAGCTCCGTGGACATCCGTATGAAGAAACAAAAAAAATAACTCCGTGGGCATCCGTGTGACAGAAACAAAAATCCGTGGCAATCCGTGGGCATCCGTGTGAAGAACAAAAAATAACTCCGTGGGCATCCATGTGACAGAAACAAAAATCCGTGGCAATCCGTGGGCATCCGTGTGAAGAACAAAAAATAACTCCGTGGGCATCCATGTGACAGAAACAAAAATCCGTGGCAATCCGTGGGCATCCGTGTGAAGAAACAAAAAATCCCCGTGTGATGATAATTCGCGTTGGGCAAAGTGGTTCCAAG
>JBJEAW010000105.1:0-12516 GCA_051869435.1 Prevotella sp.
CTAAGCGCTGTTGGGCTTTCAGCCCGTGCTTGTTAAGGCTTTCAACCGTACAGGTTGATAAAAACTCCCATAGCCGTCTATGCTCTCTCTGCCTCTGTCTTCTTCAGATATTCCATAGGTGTCATGCCGTCAACCTTCTTGAATGTCGTGAAGAACGACGAGCGGCGGAACCCGCACTCCTCAGCGAGGGCCATGAGCGTGTAACGCTTGTACTGTGGCTGTCCGAGCCTGCGCTTGAACTCCTCGAGCCTGAGATGGTTGATGTAGTCATAATAGTTTTTCCCGACGAATGTCGTGAAGAGCTGTGAGAGCTTCACCGTCGAGCACTCCAGATGTGAGGCGACGTCGGAGAGGCGCAACCCGCTGTCGAGATAGGGCCTCTCTGTCCTCATATAGTCTTCAAGGCGGCGGTAGAGACGGTGCTGCTCGCTGTCGTCGGTGGAGACACGGCTATACTTGCGCTTGGCCTCGTCGAGCTCTCTCTGTATGCGTGCCATCTCCTCGCGCTGCTGCAGATAGCGGCGGCGCTGCATGACGGCGAGGGCGGCGAACAGGGCGAGGGCGGCGATGGCTATCCACTCAAGGATGAAGAGCCCTGAGGGATAGACATAGAGAGAATACTCTGAGACGGCGGCGCTGCCTGCCAGCCTCACCTGCAGGGTGTTCTTGCCTAACGAGAGCCCCCGGATGTCGATATGCCTGTGCCCCTCCTGCTCGCGCCACTCTCCCCGCTCGCCTGTCCTGTACTCGAAACATAGCCCTGTCTGGTCAGAATAGTTCAGGAGGACAGGCATGAACGAGAATGCCTCCACCCCCCAATGATACGCGAGGCGCAGGCTCCGCTGGCGTGTGAGGGACACTATGTCGTCGTCGCTCCCAGGCCTGCCGCCACGCTCCACATGGCCCAGCATGATGCGTGCGTCGCCTGTCACAGCGCGCTGTATCTCGTCAAGGCTCGCATAGTAGAGGCCGTTCATCGTGCCCACCCATAGTGTCCCCCTCTCGTCGATGTGTATGGCGCCGTTGCTGAACTCGACAGTGTTCAGTCCGCTTTCCATCGCATACTTGGAGACACTCCCCAGGGCGGCGTCAAAGCGGTACATGCCTGTCTCTGTCGCTATCCAGTAGTTATGGTGGCGCTTGTCGTATATGACTTGCGAGATATACTCGTCGGTGAAATGTCTTGAATGTGTGACGGCCCCGTAGCGGGTCATCTCCTCGTCTGTGCGCATGAGGCCGTCAAGGCAGTAGAAGAGGAGGTTCTCCTTGTCCCCGCATACGCCGCGTGTCTCCCTGGCCGTGTTGAAGAATCCTTTCGGGAAACCGCTGTCATGGAATTTGCGGCTGACGGGGTCATAAAGGCACAGGCCCCTTGCTGTTGACACCCAGCATCTGTCCTGCCTGTCAAAGAGCAGGTCGTTACAGTAGGCGTCGGGCAGCTGTGAGTTGCGGCTGTCATAGTGGCGCTCGCTCCCGTCACGGGCGTTGTAGATGTATATGCCGGCATTGCCTGACATCCAGAGCTCGTCGTCGGGCGAGACCTTCAGACACCCGAAGCTGGACGTGCGCAGCGCCTCGCTGTGGCCGAAGCGCGACGCCCGCAGCGTGGCAGGGTCGATGCGCATGACACCGCCGTTGAACGTGCAGCAGTAATACTGCCCCTGATACTTGACGACATTTGTCACTATCGAGCCGCCGAGCTCGTCGGGGGTGAAGAATTTCCAGATGCCCTCGCTCTCGTCTATATACCATAACCCTCCGCGCGAGCCGAGGAGCTTTGTCTTGCCGTCGATGCATATCGACCTGATATTCCTGCCGCCTGTCCCGGGATAGAGGTGGAAGAGGGGCTTCGTGTAATAGCTGTGATGCAGGCCCTGGCGGAAATATCCGAAGAAGCATACGCCCCGCTCGTCGCGGTAAAAGGCATAGACCGTGTTGTCTCGCAACCTGAGGGGGCTGTCCCGCGCTGTTGAGTATGTCTGCATGATGCTGTCTGTCTTCAGCGAGATGGCATGGAGCCCTGAGCCGTCGGTGCCGGCATAGAGTGTCTGGCCGTTGACAGTGAGGCATGTTATCACACGGCACCTGACATCCACGTACGGCGAGACGCGGCCTGTACGCCTGTCGTACGAGAGGAGGCCGTCGTTGTATGTGCCTATGATTATCCTGTCGGGCGTGAAGGCCATCATGCGGAGCGGATTGCTTATCCTTAGCCTCCGCCTCAGCCCCATGGGGCGCAGGCGGCCTGTGAGGGTGTCATACTGGTAGAGCTCATAATCGCCGAGGATCCAGACCCTCGTGCCCTCAACGTGCAGATCGTTCACCTTATTGCTGGCCGACACATGGTTTCTGACAAGCCACACACGCTTTATGCCGTTCCTGCCATTCTGCGTACACCCTATGTACAGCCCGTCCTCACCTCCGGCGTATATGCTGTCGCCTGATATCCTGATGCATGAGACAGGGGATGCCGGCTCGTCTGTCGCCCTGACCATCCACCGCTGGGCCCCGTCAACCTTATAGAGGCCGCCGGCTGTCGCCGCCCATATATAGCCGTCAGAGGCCTGTGCGATATCATATACCATATTGCGTGAGCGCTGTGTCCCACACCTGTATGTCTTCACGAAGAGGCCGTCGTAGCTGCTGAGTCCGTTTGTCGTCCCCACCCATATCACCCCCCACCGGCTCTTGAATATCTTATACACCGATTCTCCGGCAAGGCCGTCATGGATGGTTATAGAGCGCATGGGGGATGGCACCACCGGTGTGTCCGTCGGTGAGGGGGATGCGGACAGCATGGCAGCCGGCGCCGCCGGTGTGCCCTTCGGCGAGAGGGATGAGGGCAGCATGGCTGACAGTGCAAGAAGCATGCACCGGGAGAGAATTCCCGCTTGCCGGCAACAGATAGCATGGAGGATGTTCATCATGGTGATTCAGGTATAGACTGATGCGATAAGACATCGCTTGGCTTATGGTGGCGGGCTACGCTGGGAGCCGCCTATCTGTCTGCAAAGATAAGGAAAACATACAATATGCGCAAATTTTATGACGGGAAATATCCCGTGACAGTCTGTTTTGATGAATACGGGTAAAGCTACATATTCTGTCTAATTTAGATAGATTATTTATATATATCTGTATATCAATGTTTTATAATAATATTAATCATGATAGAATAGGGGAGATATAGTCCATGTGGATTTTGTTGACTATCGGCGATAAACTGTGTAACTTTGCACCCGGAAACATGGGGTACAGCCATAGGGTGCCGCCTCTCCTGTCTCCCCCTGACTTAACTATAACCAATATCAAAAACTATGGAAACCAAGAGTTCGCTTATCTCAAATGCATTCACCGCTTATTCACATCCCCTCATGCTTTATGTCTCCAAGCGCATAGCCAACGAGGAGGAGGCGGCGGATATCGTCCAGGATGTCTTCGAGCGGCTCATGACGTACGATGTAGTGTCTGCCGACACTCTCAAGAGCCTGTGCTTCACCATTGCCAACAACATCGTCATAGACCATCTTCGCCGTCATTACAAGCGGCGTGAGGTGTACGAGTATGCTTATCGCCTCATGTCGAAAAGCGACACTGTCACTCCGATGCAGATAGTGGCGTGTCATGACATAGAGGAGAAGGAGCGCGCCATAATGCATTCGCTGACACCTTCTGTCGCCCGTGTCTATGAGATGACACAGATAGAGGAAATGACTATAGACGAGATCGCCAAGACCCTGAACATCAGCCGGCGCACAGTGGAATGTCACCAGCATAAAGGGCGCAAGCTCATGAGGAAGCACCTCAGGAGAATTATCTGACACAATCTGACACACACGCGTGGCTGCTCACATATCCAGCATCCACGCCGGGGGAGGAGGATAACCAGTCATTCCACCCTACCCCGTCATGCCGGATGACACGCCGAAAGAAGGTGGTGTAGGGGTTCCGCTTGGGGGGCGTTAAGAGCATGCCCTTATACGACCGAACGTTTGTGCAAGGCGAGAGCAGAGGCCAACAAACTTGTTTGGTTGGACTATGCCGAGCCGCAGCCAAAGGTGCATTTATGAAAGCGGAAGCCTGACACCAGGGGCTCTACCCCCACATACTCCTCAAGGGGTTTATCATGGGGTTTGTGATGCGTAACGGACACATTTTTTCTCTGGTATCCCCAAAAGGAGAGCGAAAGATGGAAAGACGTTATACCCCACTCTGAGAATATATCTACGGTGGTAATTTTTAGAACCATCCTTAAGGTAATCTTTTAAGAACAGTTAGTTAGCATGATTTTAGTTAGTATCATTTGATTTTGCTTTTCTTTGGCAGGCGGCATTATCTGTCTCCCCGCTGTTGAAGAGCGGTTGTCTTTCAGGATTCTCTGTACAGATTGTATAATCCACATCTGTACAGGAAAAGGAAACTCCGCAGGATGTCGTGAGATATCTTGCGGAGTTTCCTTTTCCTTGTGTATTATGTTGTTTATCGGACAGTATTCTGTTTTATATTTTGGTGTCCGTGGGGGGTATGTCTCACAGGCAGACGGCATTGAGGCGCCCTTTGAATGTGCGTCCCATCACTCTGACACGGGCATCGGGAGTGTCGGCCGATACGATGAGGTCGCGACGGCCGTCGGCATGGGTCACAAGCACTGCCACAGCCGATTCTGTCTTTCTGTCGAGGGTCTCCACCGCGGGATATTCCACTGTGACGACCGTCTGCTCTATACCTGCCCCTGACGGCACGAAGACATTGACGAACGGCCGTGTCCAGGCTTCTCCCCGCTGGCGTGCCACAAAGGTCAGTGTCGGGGTGTTCTTGATGTCGTATGGCATATTCTTCACCCGTGACAGTCCCTCGGTTGACGGCGCAAGACACTGGAACACAGTCCTTCCGGTCTCACCCTTCGAGTATTGTGTCATGGTTATGCCGCCGCCGTGGTGTGGCGGGAGGCTGCGGCTGTAGCTGTCATTGTCCGGATTGACATTATATCTCACTACGATGTCGTCTGAGGTGGCCGAGGCTCGTTTGTCAAACAGATAGCTGTAGGCATAGAGGTGGCCTCCGGCAAATGCGAGCTCGTCTGTAGGGCCCATGTCCAGAAGTGCCCCCTGTGTCGTGTGGCAGCTCATGCTTTGTCCCATATTATGGTAGAAGTAGTCATGAAACTGGCTGTCCGTCGCGCCGTCTGTCTTCCTGCTCCTGAATATATCGACGAAATATCCCTTACCGTCATCTCCCTCTGATGCCACCATGACGAGTGTGCGCTGCTGCTGTGCCATTGTCTCCGGCTCTGTCATGCCCACGATGGCATACTGTGCTGCGATGCCCTTACCCATCGGCATCTCCTCGTTGGCGATGATATCGAACGGATGGTTGCTCTTCATGACGGGGTATGATGACACGCCATTGACACATACGGTGTTGTGGGCGGGATACTGGCTGTACCATTCCTTATAGTCGTCACCGCTGTAGAGGGTGTAGCCTATGCCGGCATCTGG
The DNA here is from genome assembly GCA_051869435.1 of Prevotella sp. GTDB lineage: Bacteria > Bacteroidota > Bacteroidia > Bacteroidales > Bacteroidaceae > Prevotella. Next base: position 5,499 of record JBJEAW010000105.1, read on the forward strand.
CGCGAGGCGCAGCCCGCGGGCGTACAGCTCCATTGATATGCCGTTGGCGTGCATGTGGTTGCCGTCGCTGGCGTTGAGGGCGAAGGCGAGGCTGTGCATACGGTCCATCCCTGTGCGCTGTATTAGCCATGAGGTCTTGGGGGCGGAGAATGTGCGTGAAGGATGGAGAGAAGAGTAGTCGATGCCTAACTTCTTGTATATCTCCGGAGCCAGACGGTGCGGGTGGGTGTCGCCGAAGCCTATCGTCATGGAATCGGGGAAGAGATATTCAATATTCTGCCGTGCCGCAAAGGGTATTATAGGCAGGGCCTCTGTGAGGTCGCGCCCCAGTTCGTCACGGTAGAGGCGCACAAACTCGGCAAGGTCGCCGAGCACCACCTGCGAATAGCCTGGACACTCGCACCAGATGCCGTTCCCGGGGTCGTAGCCGTAGTCTGTTATGGCTTTCAGGCTCCACTGGCGTATGCTCTTGCCTGTCTCCACTACTGCAAAGTAGTATTCCTGTCCTTTGCCGTCGGCGTAGGCGGCATCGGGACGCAGCACTTGCCCGACATTGAAGATGAAGCGTGCCTGCATGAGGTTCCAGTTGTTGTGAGGCACTCCGTTGGCTATGATGATGTCTGCCCAATGGCGTAAGCCGTCTTCAAGGGCTTTCTGCTTGTCGCGGTCGGTCAGCCAGCCGTTGTCGCGGAGTATGCGGTATATTCCGCAGAGCTTCGGGATGGCGTCTTCGTGTATGACCTCTTGTGTCTGCAGCCCATAGAGCGTCTGCATGTGGCCGTGGTCGAGGTCGATAGGCATCTTGGTGTGGAGAACGCCGAGGATATAGGTCTCCAGGACGTTGTATGCCATTCGCGCATACTGCTCGCCTCGGTCAGAGACGCTGCCCGAGATTTTCTCTTTTTCGTAGAGCCGGGCGGCATCGAGGGCTATGCCTGCTATCTCAAGGTTGAGGCTGCCGATGATATTGCCCGTGCGTGAGATGGGCGCCCATTCGTACGGACTGCCGGGAAGTGTCTTGTTACGGAGCCACATGCCGCGCGCATCTTCTTGACGGGCGGGAAGGGAGTCGAGCGAGGGACGCTGGTAGATGGTCGCATGGCTGCGCGCGCCGTTGATCTGAAGTGTGGGCACTGCGGCTGAGTCGCCGCCGCAATGGCTGTATGCCTCGCCCCGCATATACTGCTGGGTGGCGTGCGTGCGCCAGTGCATCTGCAGACGGTCGGAGAGGAAGGTCTCGCCTTTCTCACGGTATTTCTCCACCTTCTGAACATTCTGCGCGAATGCTCCGGAGGCTATGAGGAACAGTAGGATTATGAGTGGTTTACGCATAAAGAGATAATGTTTTCTTAGGATATGATGTCATTTCAGCCTCACCTCGACAGGCTGTACGGCTGACTTGTACGTAGCGTCGGAGGGGTTCACGGCACAGAGCCATACGACGAACGAACGCTTCGGGTTGTCTGCGCCCGCCTCGTAAGGCACAATGCGGAAGGTTTCATAGCCCTTCTTGTCTTTACCGGGAAGTTTCTCCACGGGGCCGGAGATAACCTCCATATAAGCCTTCTCGGGCACTGCCTTCAGCTTGAACTCTTTTGCATCGGGAGGAAGTACGATGCGCATTCCCGACTGATAGCTTTTGTTGAACGGAACAAGTTCTCCATTGTATTCTATCGCGACATTCTGGGGGAGGAGGCTGCGGTCGCGAGAGTAGCGGGCCTCTGTCGTCTCTGCCATCTCACGGTCGAAATACCAGAAGGCGTCGTGCTTGTCGCCTCGATACTCACGGTAAGGGGCGGCAGCGGCGCGCACGCCCTGCTTCTCATGCCATCGCTCGGCAAGCCATCCGTCCATTGGGTCCACCTTCTCTAATCTCCCGTCGCGAAGCCGCCGCTCCATGCTCTTCTCTATGAAGCGGGCGATATAGAGGGCGGTCTCTTCTGAGCAGTCGAAATGTCCGCGGCCGGTATCGCAGAGGAAGGAGATGCAGGACTCGGGGTACATCATGCGGAAGGCGAGGGCTGGCGTGACACGCGCCTCCCACCATTCATACTCCCCTTCTATCATCAGTCCGGGGATGCCGTCGATGTTCCGTGTCCTCCCCCACTCCACGTTTGCCGTCCCGTAGCCGCAGAGGTTTGTGCGGGGGGCGTCGCCGTGGAAGGAGATGACGCACAGCGTGCGGTCGTTGTTCCACGCGGCGAAGTTCCAGGGGAAGGTGGCTTGCGCGGAATGGCCGAACGGAATCACGGGGCATCCTGCTATCTCGGGGTGTCCTGCCTGATATGCTATGGCGGTCATCATCTCGTCGAATACAGCCTGGCAGCCCGACGCGGGGTCCCACGTGTTCGTCAGCGCAGGGGCTATCCACAAGAGGCCTGCGCCGAGACGTTCCATCTCCCTTTTGAACGCCGGCATCCTGAAGAGTGTCTCTTCTGTCATGTTCTGCTGCGCCACGACAACTGCCTTCACCGTATCAATGTCGTCGGGCAGCCAGAGAAAGGCTCGTGGCTCTTTGCCTGTCTCAGGAGAGATATATCCCCTTAGCTGCACCGACCATCTGTACTGTCCTTCTTCGCCAACAGCCATTGCAGGCAGCGGAGAGGACAGCGACAATGCGAAAGCGAGGAGTATGGGTGCAGAGAAAACGGTGAGAATATGTTTCATGTCTTTCTTTTCTTCTTATCGCGCCACTATTCAATTATCATCACAAACCCGCCGCCGATGCTCATATCTACCGTCAACGGCTTGGCCGAGGAGACGGACAGCGTTTTCCTCACAAGCCTCGTGGGACGGCGGTCAGCATCGCGCGCGTCTTTCCATATCGTGGCGGTATGCTTTCCAGGAGTGAGGAAAGAGAGGGGGACGGAGACAGTGCGCCTCGTGCTGTTGTTCATGCCCGCCACGAACCAACGGCCGTCGGCACATTTCTTCGCCAGCTCGATATGCTCGCCAGGATAGCCGGCGAGGAAACGGATGTCATCCCATGTCGTAGGTACCTCGCGCAGGAAATCCATTCCCGGCTGTCCCATACATTGGTCGGGATGCTCGCAGAAAACCATCAGCGGACTCTCATAGCACACGAACTTCGCCAGCTCCTGACACCGGGTGTTGGGCACCTGTGCCGGACGGACATTCTTGTAGATGCCCGTGCGCTGAGAGGCAGCGGCAATGCTGTCCTGATGCTCCTTCATCGTCACGTTGCGGAAGCCCCCCGGGGTGTAGTCCATCTGACCGGCAAGAAGGCGCGTGAAGCACAGCGTGACGTTATGCTCGGGAGTGACACGGGCGGTGAACTTGCTGTATTCCCCGCCCATGACGCCCTCACGGGTCATCATGTTCGGATAGGTGCGCTCTATGCCGTCGGGCTTGTACGCCCCATGGAAATCGACCATGAGATGATGCTTCGCGGCACACTCCAAGATGCGGCGGTACCATTTCGTGCCGTACTGGTTCTCGTGGTCCATGAAGTCGATCTTCACGCCTTTCACGCCCCATCGCTCATAGAGAGGGAACGCCTCTTTCCAGTTGTCCTGCTGGCTGATGTCGGCGTTGTGTATCCACACCCAGATGCCCACACCTTTCGGACGGGCATACTCTATCAATGCCGGCACATCCATATAGTCAGCGCATTGCAAGGGATTGGCGGCGGCACTGTTGAACTTGCCGTACCATTTCCAATCAACAAGCATGTATGGCCATCCCTGGCTTGCCGCAAGATCGACATATTGTTTGGCGACCGGAAGGGTGACGGCATCTTCCATCGACCACCAGATGTCCCACGCGGAGATTCCGGGCTTCACCCAAGAGAAATCGCTTTCTGGGTCGGGATTGAGCGAGCGCACCACCTCGCTCTCTATGAAGCGTCCTGGGGTGTCGCCGATGAGCACCACACGCCACGACGACCGTTTCTCCTCGTCGAAGAGCACCTTTATCTCACGGCTGTCATCATTGCCGAACGGGGCGAGGCGCACGCCAAGCTGCACCCTGCCCGCGTCTTCATCATCATTACGCCCGATGTAGAATCCCGGCCAGTCGTGCATGTTCGCCTCAAGGATGGCCATATAGTGCGTCTTGTCAACCTCTATGAGATAGGGCAGGCCCTTCACTATGCTGTCCCGCTGCGCTGTGACAGGCGTCTTCACGAACTCTCCCTCCTGACTGGTTGAATAGAGTCTTCTGGCGAAGTTTGACATCCATGCCGACGATTTCGCATCGACAGAAAAGCCGGTCAGCTCTTTCTGGATGCGGCGGTAGTCGAATTTCTTTCCCTGGTAAAGGGTGTAGCGGAAGGCGATGCCCTCGTTCATGACACGGAAGTCTATGTCCATGCGACGCGCGTCTCCCTTTCGCTCTTTCAGCTTCAGGAAAAGTGATGTGTATGGTATGCTGACCTCCGCGTGCTTCGCTCTCACGACAGGCTTCCATGCCTCAACACGCTGCTCCGCCTTCACCTCGTTGAGGACGGCGAAGTCTCCGGACATCGGACGCTCGTTGACAAATTCAAAACCCATCGGCGAGGGGGCTATCATCTGTCGCCCGTTGTATGTGACAGAATATGTCAAGGTCTTGCCGTTGTCCACCTCAAGCACAATCTTTCCGTCGGGGCTTGTCGCTTTATAGACGGATGCTGACGCTGTGCCGCACAAGGTGCACAGAATAAAGTAAAAGAATGTTTTTCTCATAAATGGCGTTTATTATAAGCGGGTTCTGTTATGGGTGGTTCTATAAATTAGCTTTGATGGGATTTTGCTCTATCTCCGAGCAGATTTTTTTGTAAGGGTGAAGCAGCATAGCGAGCTATGGTGCAAGCAATTACAAAGAAAGATGCCGGAGAGAGAGTAAAAGACCGCAAAGGTAATTCCTCTAAGAATTGTAATTAATAGAACCACCCTTATATTATTTCTTGTTCCAATAGACGACATACCGCTGGCGGTGAGTGGCGAAGAGCGGACGGAGGGTGATGCCGTCGGCGGTCTGCCATTCCATGGCTCCTGTCTTTCTGACCTCTGAGGGATTGAGGCCTACACAGCGCAGACGCTCCGGCACACGGTAGTCATAGCCGTAATAGTCGTTGTGGAGCTCGGGATTGCTCCAGCAGTCCATATCCTCCGTGCCTAACTGCCCGGCAAGGAGCAACGGGCCATAGAAAAGGGCTATACGGTCAGGATTGTCGGGCGTCGCCTCTGTATGGAGAGACATGGGCAGACGGTGGCGGATCGTCTTTCTGCCCCGTATGCGATACGTCTTGTACCCCTTCTTCCCTGCCCACGACGGCTGTCTCACTTTCAAGACGACGGGACTGTCTGTCTCAACCTCAAGAACCGTCTCTTCAGAAGCGGGGAACAGTGTCGTCTGGCGGATTCTTATGCCCGCGGCGCACAGTTCGGATGGGATGAAGAGATTGACATATACTGTATCAGGTGCTCCAGACATGCTGCCCTTCCCTTTCCAATAGATGCTCTCGGCATATTTCGCATGACTTTCGAACGAGCTGCCCACGCAACACCAGAACGACTTGTCGTAAGTAGAGTACAACTTGTAAGCGCCTGTCAGAGTAGGGAGGAAATAATGCACCATCCCCGTCTCGGGATCCTGCTGGCCGAGGATATGGTTGTAGAGAGCACACTCGTAATAGTCGAAGTATCTGTCATCATCGGGATTGAGGGCATAGAGCTCACGCGTAAGCTTCAGCAGGTTGTATGTGCAGCAGGTCTCTCCGGTGTTCCCCGTAAGGTGGCGGCTCGTCTCCTTCGGGTCGAAGAAGTGCTCCTTGTCAGAGAGGCATCCCGGGGCGAGCACATGGCGCGAGACTATCTCGTGCCAGAACGCATCAACCATGTCATGCTGGGAGCGTCCGCACGGCTGCGCATGAGGGTTGACGGGCAGCCCGAGGGTGAAGCTGCGTATCTCCGCCGCCATCTTCGGCAGGAAAGTGTTGCAGTGTTGTGTCCCCATGTTGTAGTCTCCGCTGTATAGAGGGTCGGTCTTCTCGTTATGGTAGAAGAAGCGGGCGTTCCTCAGTGTCCCCTCGTCGTGAGTGATGGCATACAGGTCGTAGAACGCCTCGCCTATGCCCCCGAACTCGTTCCTCAGGGCTCTCCGCCTCACGTCCTCGGCGTTACGGCATATTATCTTCTCATGCCGTGGGTTATCCTTTGGTGTGACATAATGTGCGAGGTTGGCGTCAGACAAGAACCGCTCTGTCCATCTTGAGAAGTCGCGGCACACGTCAAGCGCTGTCTCGTTCTGGCACATCCTGTACTGCATTATCAAGCCCGCGAGCATCTTGTGCACGGTGTACCATGGCGCCCATACCGGCTGCCCATAGAGATTGCGCCGCAAGAGACCCTCAGGGAATGCCCCCACATACCCTGTCCCCACGAGCAGCTGACATTCGCGTATGCCCGCCACCAGCGAGTCGCCCTTGGCGCGCGCCTCCATGCGTCCCCGCTCTGAGGGCAGCGACTGGCTCATGAGCGCATACGCCGACAGCAGATGTCCGATGGCGTGGCCCCTGAGGTCACAGTCCATCGACTCCCATCCTCCGAGTTTCTCCACTCTCTCCCTGCCGCTATATCCACCCTCATAGGCCGAGTATGCCCCTGACGTGGTGCGTATGGTATGGAGCAGGCGCGAGACAGGGAACGAGAACACCCAGGCCGAGTCAAGAGTCTGGTTCTGACGCCAGCGCGGGAAGTTGCCATCACCGTCGAGAAGCCTTACACTGTGCAGCGGGAACGGCTCAACCCTCTGTCCGCAGGCATCCGCGACAGGCATGATGAGCATGAGCGACAAAAACAACGTGTTAAGTATTCTCATAACTATTAGGTATTGTGACGATTTCGATAAGCCAGATGAGCAATGGGAAGTTGTCCAATCATTACCATGGCGAGGGACTTGTCCTTGGACCCACTGACCAACGGGAAGTAATGAACGAAGGCAAAGCCAACGACATTTTTCGGGTTACCAGTAAAACCGTGTGTCAGTTACGTATCACAAAAACCATGATAAACAA
>JBJEAW010000106.1:0-12493 GCA_051869435.1 Prevotella sp.
TGTTGCCCAGGCACTTAAAAAAAATTACTAACAACTAAGTTGCGGAATTAAGGGTGACAATAGACAGCAATCAGAAAGGCGAAATAAGTGATAAAGAATGGAAACAACTGAAGACCAAACTCTTTGACATAGACAAATACCGAAAGCCAAAAGTAATCGTGTCTGTATTGATGTTGCGTGAAGGCTTTGATGTAAACAACATCTGTGTCATTGTACCACTGCGCTCATCCGGAGCTCCAATCCTTCTCGAGCAGATAATCGGTAGAGGCTTGCGACTGATGTGGCGTGAAGAAGAATACCAGAGCACAAAGAATGATGACCGCCGTCGTGTGTTGCAACTGCACACGAAGCCCAAAACATATATAGATATGCTCTCAATAATAGAGCACCCGGCTTTCATTCAGTTTTATGATGAATTGTTCTGCCAAGGTCTCGCCTTTGAGGAGGATGAAGACTTGGACAGCAACAGGACAACAGGAGATATCCTTAATGTAGGACTGAAGGAAGGATATGAGGATTACGATTTTGAATGGCCAATAATCATACGTGATGCAGAGGAAGAACTCTGTGAATACTCAATTGACATCAACACATTGTACCCTTTCACAGATTTCCCGTTAGACACACTCCGCCGTTTTCTCGCCAAAGAAGGCGAGAGCTTCTTGTCACAAGAGGTAACGACAAAGACCCAGTTTGGGAAATATGTTGTAAGCGAAAATCTGTTCAAAGCAAAGTCGTATAACGAATATCTTCAGAAAATTCTCCGTACAATCACCCTTAGATTTGACCGCATATCATCACATAAGGAGAAACCAATCCCGACGTTACAGATAGACGATGCACAAATAATATCAACTGTAGATGTATATATACGTACACGGTTATTCGGAAGCACATTTGATCCATTCAACGGAAACGACTGGAAAATATTATTGGCCAAGAACGGATCTGTAACCAAACACATAATAAATGAGATGGCTCGTGCAATATGGAAGATTCAGGACGGGCTGTTGATAATTGACGCAAGAGTGGAGCATCGACGTTTCTCTGAAATTAAAACGCTGAAAATGCGTGAGACATATTCCTCTGTTTTGCAGAAAACAATATATGAGCGCACTCAGTATCCGTCAAATGGTGGAGGATTCGAAAAAGCATTCGCAGAATTCATTGACCATGATGCAGAAGTAGAGCGTTTCATTAAGATTAGCGAGACACAGCATAGTTTTGCATCTATATACTACATAAGGGCAGACGGACTCATGTCTCTATATCATCCAGACTTCCTTGTCGGAACAGAAAACCATGTATATATTATTGAGACAAAGGCCGCAAACAGCATAAATGACAAGAATGTAAGGCAGAAAAGAATAGCAACAGTTGAATGGGTAAAAAAGATAAACAAGCTAAAGTCTGAAGAACGGATGAATCGCAAATGGGAATATGTATTACTAAGCGAGGAGCAATTCTATAGCCTTTCTGCCAATGGGGCTACAATAACTGATATATGCAATCTTAACAGAGTATCTCTATCTCAAATAACGGGTAATCTCTTCTCATGAATTCCAGAAAACAATAAGGCCAAGAGAGCTGAGGGCTTATTATCTGACAACATGTGGGGTTGAGTCAAATCAAACTGAATACATCTACTAACTGCCAGAAGGGGAAAATATACAAGACGGACAGTACTGGGGGAGTGAATGGAGAAGGTTTCTCCATTCACTCCCCTATCTTTGCTGTGGCATACAGCAGGTCGGTGCGGCCGCCTACAGGACGGAAATAGACGAGGAGGAGGTATGAGTTCTCTGTCTCATGGTAGTTACCATCGGCAGGGAGGGTGACGGTGGTGCCGTCAGGACGGCGCAGGAGATACTGGTAAGAATAATAGCCCATCTTGAGCTTTACAGCTCCATGGTATTCATGAGCGAGAGGGTCGTAGGTCATGGCATACTCGGGCGAGAGGCGTCCGTATGTCCATTGCCCGTCAAGGAACATGTCGCCGGGGAAAGGTACGTCGGCCTTATACGTGAAATGACAGATGACATACTCTGACTCGGTGTCGTTGGCGATATTGTCTGTGTTGCGGATATAGAACGCTCCGTTTGCATCCTCGTCATAGACATAGTTGGGACGTGGGTAGTCGGTATATAGCCACGCATGATACTCGGGCTCCTCAAAGCTGATGTGGTCTATGCCCAGCGACGAGCGGTGGATATCAAGCACCTCAAACTTACGGTACTCGTTCGTGGCGGGGTATATCATGTCACGGCAGTGCTCCCATACCACACCGTCATAACGCTGTGATGTGGGGCGCGGGAGCTGGCGCAGTGTGGCCCAGCGGTTGTTCTGCATGACGTAAGCCTTCAGCTGGCGTTGCGGGTCGTTGACTGTTGTCCCGTTGTATGATATGGCGGCGGAGAGCTGCTGGTGTGAGCGGTAGGTGTCAATGTCGGTGTTGGATGTCACTTTCAGAGACGCTCCCATCTTCCGCTCAGAGAGCATGAAACAGACGGAGAGGACAGGACGGCTGTCATCATTGTCGTCCATAACAGTAAGCCTGTAATTGCCGGAGAGCTTCAGACGGCAGTCCTGATTAGGAATGGTAAGGCTATAATGGGTATATAACTGGGCAGTATTGACCGACTGCTCCACATCGTCAATGACAAGACCGTTATAGAAACCGTCGATAAAGTCGCTCTCAAAGAGAGATGTCGTTGTGCTCCAGTCGGCCTCACAATGTTCTATCTTATATGTATATCGGTGATACTCATGAGAAAGCTGGTCGAAAGAAATGTTTACAGCCTCCCCTGCCGACATGTCTATGACGGGGAGCGAGAGCCAGCGGTTTTCGGCAACAACCTTCAGCGAGCTGATGTCGTCAGAATATATCTCATGGTTCTGGGCCACAAGGGGATGGCAGACAGAGAGGAGGACCGAAAGGTAAAGAAGAGTTGATAGGATATTATTTCTCATTTATTTGAAAAGTATATTTCCATGTTACAGGGTGTGTCTTGTATTATTCTTCTGCAGGCCACATGACAGGTCATACAGCGTGACGGCAAGCCCATTATGTCACCATGCGAGAACAATGCAAACACACAGATTATTAGTCATTTCATGCAAAAATACTATTTTTCTATGAATTATAGGCATGATATGACTTTTTTTTTGTAATTTTGCACGCAATAAAAAAAACAACAGACACGTATAAATATAAATGGCAAAAGAACTTAAGGCTCTCACCAAGAGGGCAGAGAATTACAGCCAGTGGTATAACGACCTTATCGTCAAGGCCGACCTGGCAGAGCAGAGTGCAGTACGCGGATGTATGGTCATAAAGCCTTATGGCTATGCTATCTGGGAGAAGATGCAGCGCGAGCTTGACCGTATGTTCAAGGAGACAGGAGCCCAGAACGCTTATTTCCCACTCCTCATACCAAAGTCATTCCTCTCACGTGAGGCGGAGCATGTTAAGGGCTTCGCCAAGGAATGTGCTGTTGTGACCCACTATCGTCTGAAGGCATCAGAAGACGGCAACGCTGTCGTTGTTGACCCCGAGGCACGCCTTGAGGAGGAGCTGATAGTGCGCCCGACATCTGAGACAATAATATGGAACACATACAAGAACTGGATACACTCTTACCGTGACCTCCCCTTGATGTGCAACCAATGGTGTAACGTCATGCGCTGGGAGATGAGGACACGTCCTTTCCTCCGCACCTCAGAGTTCTTGTGGCAGGAGGGTCATACAGCCCATGCCACACGCGAGGAGGCAGAGCAGGAGGCACAGAAGATGCTTCATGTGTATGCCGAGTTTGCAGAGAAGTATATGGCTGTTCCTGTCATACAGGGTGTCAAGTCAGAGACAGAGCGTTTCGCCGGAGCTCTCGACACTTATACCATCGAGGCCATGATGCAGGACGGTAAGGCTCTGCAGAGTGGTACGAGCCACTTCCTCGGACAGAACTTCGCAAAATCGTTCGATGTGACATTCCTCAACAAGGAGAACAAGCCAGAATACGTATGGGCAACATCATGGGGAGTGTCAACACGCCTTATTGGCGCGCTCATCATGACCCACTCTGACGACAACGGCCTTGTGCTGCCACCGAAGCTCGCCCCGATACAGGTGGTCATCATCCCTATCGCCAACAAGCCAGAGCAGCTTGAGGCTGTGACAAGCAAGATACAGCCTGTCATAGACGAGCTGAGGAAGAAGGGCATCTCTGTAAAATATGACGACGCTGACAACCGCCGCCCTGGATTCAAATTTGCTGACTATGAGCTGAAGGGCGTACCTGTACGCCTCGCCCTCGGCGCACGTGACCTTGAGGCCGGCACGATAGAGCTTATGAGGCGTGACACTCTGGAGAAAGAGACAGTAAGCTTCGAGGGTATAGCCGACGAGGTGGAGCGCATACTGGAGGACATGCAGACAGCCATACTGGAGAAAGCACGCAAATACAGAGACTCACGCATATACGAGTGTGACAACTATGAGGAGTTCAAGGAGCGCGTGAAGGACGGCGGATTCTTCCTCTGCCACTGGGACGGCACAGCCGAGACAGAGGCGAAGATAAAGGAGGACACTCAGGCCACAATACGCTGTGTGCCTTATGGCTACGAGCAGACACCGGGTGTAGATATGGTATCAGGAAAGCCAGCAACATGCCGTGTCATCATAGCACGCTCTTATTAAAGTAAAGTACGGATGCAGAAATCCGCAATCATCCCATCTGATATACAGGATATATAGCCGGAACGAAGGCATCCGACAATCTGAGCAAAAGAGATGCCAGCAATCCCCCAAGCCCTTCATGTCTGGATGTAACCATTACATGATAGACAAGTTTAGGGGCTTGGGGGATTCGCATTACTTGGCAAACACTCTTGTCATAGAGGCCACACAGTCTATAAGACATGCCCCCTACCCTTTCACCAGAAAACAGACAACACATGCTGGCAATACTGTCACTCTCGACGAATCTCCCCAATCCAGAGATTATTCACGAAACAGCAGACAAGCTGATGACGATACTGGACGACATGAGGCTTTCGGGGCCGATACGGACAGAACCTGTTGGTATGCCAGAGGGGACACCTGATTATTTTAACGCCATAGCCATTGGCCACACCTCCATGGAATATGAGCTATTGCGCGCCACGCTTAAGGATTTGGAGACACAAGCAGGAAGAACACAAGAAAAGTCGGCCTCAGGAATTATCCCGCTTGATATCGACATACTGATGTATGGCGACATGAGATACAAGGATGATGACTGGGAGCGTGAGTACAACAAGGCACTGCTCAGGGACGTTGGATTTTAATACGGCAAGGCGGGGACGACTGGAGGATATAACTTGGCCTGCTACCATCACCGGACAGCCCATACACCACCTCACAAGAAAAAAGAGCAAGAACAAACAAGACAAATCTCGACAACCATATAAACAACAAAGATGAAGCTATTACGAACTGTCATCGGACATTATCTGCCATTCGCTATTATCGGCGTGATGTCGCTGGGATCATGCATAAAGGATGAGTTGCCAAACTCAGAATGTGATATCATCAGCGCAAATGCCGGCGTGAAGAATCCCGAGGATGTCTTCTTCCAGCTAAGCGACACATTGGCAGCAATCAATGCAGACTATCACAGCTCTGTCATCCTATTCCAAAGGGTGAAGACATGGGCCGACCTTACCGAGGTGGCTCCACGCTTTACTGTCTCAGAGGGGGCATTACTCTATCCTCCGAGCGGCACGGTGCGTGACTTCTCTAACGACACGACACAAGTCTATTTCTGTATCGCGGAGGACGAGAGGCCGCTGTACGACACATTCTGCAAGTCAGGTGAGCCTCTTGAGACACAGCTGGCACAGGCATCACGCGAGGGGCGGCACATACGCACATATACCGTGCAATATAAGCACGCGATAGAGGTGGGCGACATCATAGAATACGACTTTGAGCACTACGGGCTGAACAACAAGGGCAAATACTATGAATGGTGTGACCAGCTCCCCGACGGCTCTTTCCCCGAAGTGCCTAACTGGGCGACGGCAAATGGCGGATTCGCCATGGCGCGCGGCACAGCGAAACCAGAGGAATACCCCACGACCCCTGTCGAGGGCGAGGGCGTTGACGGTGGCGCATGTGTGAAGCTTGAGACAAGCTCGACAGGAAGTTTCGGCGCAATGTTCAAGATGCCAATAGCGGCCGGAAACCTTTTCCTCGGGACATTCGACTCATCAAAGGCTCTCACCATGACACTGAAGGCGACACGCTTTGGCGACGGCTCGACATTGGAACGCCGTCTCGACAGATTCACAGGGCATTATAAGTTCTACCCGGGAAGCCAGATGACAGACAAGGACGGCAAGCCCATAGACGGAGAGGACAGGCCTGCCCTATACTGCATAATATACAAGAACCATGACGAGGCGGGCAACCCTATTGTAATCTTCGGCGACGACGTGCAGACAAGTCCGCAGATAATAGCTCGCGCAGAAGTGACTGACTGGCAGGTGAACACCACAGAGTGGGTAGAGTTTGACCTCCCCTTCGTATGGAAAGAGGACATCGACCCTGACATGCTCGCAAACAAAGGATATAACATAGCCATAGTATGCTCATCAAGCAAGAATGGTGACGCATTCGTCGGAGCTATCGGGAGCAGGCTATACGTCGATAACTTCAAGCTATATTCGACAAAAGAATAACAGATAACACCAGAAACAAATGGCGAGAAACATAAACCACAACAGCATATCTCCAAGTAGTGGACATGCCCCTCAGAATATAAGCGATAAGGCGCAGGCTCTCCTTAGGGTCGCAATATCCCTTGCGCTCCTGACCATACAGTACATATCATCATACGCAGAGCCTGTCCAGACAGACACATACCTCACCCCACAGCCATCAGTCTGCCCTGCCACCCCCTCTGACACAGCCTATAACACGGCAACAGCCCCTGTAAAGCCACGCATGAGCCTACGTCTCGGCTACAGCATAGGAGGCACAATCCCTATTGACTTCCCAGCAGAGATGCGTGCGCTGAACAGCTACTCCCCGAAGGTTAACTATCAGTTCGGTATCGATTATGAGCGTATGCTGACAGACAAATACGGCATTCAGCTTGGCCTTTATCTTGAGCGCCGTGGATTCAAGAGTGAGGTTGAGATGCGCCATTATGACATCACCCTCGAACAGGGAGGAGAGAAGATAAAAGGTCCCTTCAGCGGCAACGTCGTCATAGAGATAGTCCAGATAGGTGTCACCATGCCCATACAAGCCACATGGCATCCAGACGAGAGATGGAACCTCAGGCTTGGCCCGTACATATCATATATCCACGACCGCTCATTCCAGGGATACGCCTACGGCAAGAAGATATATGACGCGGACGGCAAATGGACAGGAAGTTTCGACGCATACATACGCCGTGACGAGATAAGAGGCGAGAAAGTGGAAATAGGCGACATATACAAAGACGAGGCCGGAAACACCATAGACAAGCGCGGCACATTCTCAGGAGAGGACTACGACAGCTATCTGCGCAAATTCCAGTATGGCATAGACATGGGAGCAGACTTCAAGATATCACGCTACTGGGGCGCATACGCTGATTTCACATTCGGACTGAACAGCGCCTTCAACGGCAAGGAGGGCAACCCCGTCAGCATGGCTCTCCACCCTATGTATCTGACTGTGGGTGTGACATACAGGCTGAAATAAACGTTCATACATCACCTATCAGGAAAAAACCGTGACAATATATCTGAGCAGGAGATTAACGTCCTTCAAGACAGAGACGTTAATCTCCTGTTTTCATGTATAACAATCAGGCATAAAAACGCATCAAAGAATATATGTCCAGCAAAAGGTATTGGATGACAAGCTCATATGTATCGGATAAGCAGCTCACTAATATTGAATGACAACGTCAAACAATACCAATAGCGAGACAACCTGAATACAGAAAATAAGATGTTGTAAATGAAAGAGTTATATCATTCATTATAACTCAGCGAAGAAACCCCAAATATAAAAAATCAAAAATATAGCGGAGAGAACAGGATTCGAACCTGCGAACCAGTTTTGCCGGTTACACGCTTTCCAGGCGTGCCTCTTCAACCACTCGAGCACCTCTCCATGAAAAAAGCGAGTGCAAAGATAAGAAAAATATCGCACCCTAACGAATCGCCCGCTAATTTATTATGAAAAATTAATAGTTCATCCACGTAAAGTAACTATTCGAATATAGTAAGCAGCACGCGCTGAATAGTTACAAAACAAAAAACATTCGTTAATTATGGTTAAGTTTCACGCACAAAATACAATATGAGTTTGTTTATATGGCCAATATTTCTTATCTTTGCAGAAAGAATGGATGTAAAGTGTGATGACGCTTAACGAGTCACAAACACTTTCGTAATGAACAAACAGCAGCTTATGACAAAATATCTATACACAATCATATTTAGCCTAGCACTTACACTTGCAGTGCCATCCATAGCATATGCAGAGCCTGTATCAGATGATATCGAGCATGGGCAGACACCGAGCGTGTCTGTCGTTGAAGGCTCACAGCTACGTGTAACAAATGCGAATGGCCAGGTGCTTCGTGTATATAATGTCACAGGCGTACAGGTCAGAGTGTTCAAGGTTGATGGCATGGACAGATGTTATGACCTTAACCTTCCTAAAGGATGTTATATAATTAAAGTTGGCAAGACTGTACGTAAAATATCTATCAGATAGCCTTTCGTAACATATTTTTCTGTGCGGAAATGGTTTTTTTGACATGATCACAGACAAGCAGACATAGCCGGCCATCATTTCCGCGTCACGCATTCCTATACAAAATCATACCCATTATATGCAAGTAGATGAAAAGACATTGCTGCGTCTCCTTGCAGATGAGAAAACCCAACGTAAAGCATTTGAAATACTTGTCAGTCAATATAGCGAGCCGCTATATCGACAGATTCGTCGTATGGTATTGTATCATGATGACGCTAACGATGTGTTGCAGAACACATTCATCAAGGCGTGGAAAGGACTTGCCTCATTCGAGGGCCGCTCTAAACTGTCCTCATGGCTATACCGTATCGCAGTGAATGAAGCTCTCGACTTTATCCATCACACGCATAATAGTGTCCCTATTGATGGTGAGGAGGAGGGCATGAGCCTTGCCGCTCATTTAATGGCAGATGATTATTTTGAGGGGGATGAGGCAGAGGCGAAACTCCAAGAGGCCATACACCAGCTGCCTGATGTGCAAAGGACTGTGTTTCAACTGAAATATTACGAGAACATGAAATATTCAGACATCAGCAAGATACTCGGAACATCAGAAGGTGCACTAAAAGCAAGTTATCACATCGCCGTAAAGAAAATTTCAGCATTTATTGACTCGTGCGATTAAACTTTACGCTGAAAGACACGTCTTAAATATAAAGAGATACAGCAATGAAACAAAATACAAGAAAAGAACCATTCATAATGCCAGAGGGATATCTCGACAAATTCACGACAGAGATAATGTCGAAGATACCTTTGGAGACACAGCCCGTCCTGATAGCTCACAAGCGCAGCAGGGCAGCATGGTATAGTGCGGCAGCCATAACACTTTTGTTGTGCCTGTCACCTGTGGCCTATCTATATATGACGGACAGACATACGACAGGCATGGCGTCAAAGGCATCAGAGAGCCAACAATCATATAACATGGACGATATTGTTGATTATGCAATGCTTGACCATCAGGACATCTACGAGATAATATCAGAGTAGCAAAAGTTCTGGATAGTCCAACAATATCTGTGACCAAAACTTCACAATATATAGCTTATGAGAAACTTTATTACAATAATCACATTCCTGCTCGTATCCGTATCACTCACATGCCATGCCAACCCCAAGTTTGACCCTGAGGCTTACCGTCAGGAGCAACGTAGGTATATCATTGAGAAGACGAAGATATCTGCAAGTGAGGCCGCGAAGTTTTTTGCAATTTATGACGAGATGCGTAATGCGGAACGCACACTGTTCGACAAGATCAGAAGCAAACGACACTCTAAGCCCACAACAGAAGAGGAGTGTCGCAAGGCTATAATAGAGAAAGACAATATCGAGCTTCAGCTTAAAAAGCTTCAGACGAAATACCATCAGCAGATGCTAAAAGTCTTGCCTGCAAAGATCGTACTCCCATGTCTGTTACACGCTGAACAGTTTGACAGGGCAAAGCTACGAAAAATGTCACAAGGCGACCATAACGGCCCTAACAGACACAAGAAGCCCAGATGACCTGATGTCAAGACTATTGTCTGCATATAGCCCGATACAAGAATGCAGGGGAAAGTAACAGCTGCAAACAAGTGGGCGCATATATACATCCACATATATCTGACAATACAAGATTATCTGAATACAAACAAAAAAAATACTGGCAATATGGCACGTTGTTTATTGTACCATATTACCAGTATTTCATTTATACATTATAATATATACAGAGATTCACCCCGGGACAGCTGTCAGATGTCCACATCATTTTCATCAGACATCTCAATCTCAGCATATAAGTGAGCGTTAAGTAAAAAAGCAGCTCAAGAATATTTGGCCTATGACATCTTTGTGTTTTCTTGCCTCTTCCTACGGTGCGTTCTCTTTGGTTTCTCCTTACTTCCTGTTGCTGGTGTCCTACCATGTTTTTTTGAGGGAGAGTTCTTCTTTCTACGGTCTTTTCCGTCAGATTTACGTTTGCCTCTTTCGGTTCTCTTGACGACATACTCTGGTCCCTTTTGTAAGCCGTCGGGCATAGGATTCTTATAAATCTCATATTCAAGGAAACGCTCTATCTGCTTGAAATAGAATATGTCATCCTCATTTACAAACGTTATCGCCCTGCCGTCGCGTTGTGCTCTTGCTGTACGCCCTATGCGATGGACATAATCCTCAGCATCATGTGGCACATCATAGTTGATGACCGTGTATATATCATCTATATCTATACCTCTCGCGACAATATCCGTAGCGACAAGCACGTCAATCTGCCCAGCCTTGAATTTGAACATGATATCATCACGCTCAGCCTGAGTCAGATCAGAGTGCATAGCTCCACAATTGATGTTCATCCGAATGAGGTCGGTAGTGATGGCCTTCACCTTCGATTTCTTGCCAGAGAAGATGATTGTGCGTTCAAGACCGCCATCACGGGAGAGACTCTTGATGATGCTAAGCTTTTGAGGCTCATAACAAACATAAGCCGACTGCTTTATCTTCTCCGCAGGCTTAGACACGGCTATTTTCACCTTAACCGGATCATGCAGAAGAGTCTGTGCCAGCTCCTCTATCTTCTGTGGCATAGTGGCAGAAAACATTATAGTCTGGCATGTCGGTGGCAGAAGCTTGGCTATTGCTATTATATCATCAGAGAAGCCCATATCAAGCATACGGTCAGCCTCATCTAATATGAAGAAAGAACATCTTGAGAGCTCAAGATTCCCCATCTGCATATGAGACAAGAGACGACCAGGAGTGGCTATGAGCATGTCAGCCCCTGTCCGCAGAGCCTTGAGCTCCTGGTCATATCTGTTGCCGTCATTGCCTCCATATATCGGGACCGACGATATATTATCAAGGTAATACCCGAACCCTTGCATGGCCTGGTCAATCTGTTGGGCCAACTCACGTGTGGGTGACATGATGACACAATTGATGGACTCACGTGGGAATGGGCCAGGATGACGTCGCTCTCCATAGGTGCCAGGGCCATAAGCCCCATCATCAAGGAGAGAGAGGACAGGCAGCAGATAAGCTGCCGTCTTTCCTGTTCCGGTCTGAGCAATGCCAAGAATATCATGCCCCTCAAGAATGTGGGGGATACATTTCTCTTGAATTGGAGTGCACTCGTCAAAACGCATTGCATAAAGCGCATCGAGAATATTGTCAGATAAATCTAATTCGTCAAAATACATATGTTATAATTTAATAATCATCACCAAACTATTATGGCAGAACTTTTTGCTGGACTCCATCAGGCCATATGCCCTACATCTGGGGAAAAAGGTACGCCGTCTGAGACAATAAAATTCTCATGCCATGAACCATGCACTCGTCCTGCCGTATCAATCAATACTGAGCAGAGAAGGAATCATGGTAGAGCATTGCAGTACAGGGAAAACACCCAGATCTGCAAAATGGTAATCAAATGTAGGAAGCGGAGAGGCCATACAATCCATAAGGGCATCTATCAACCAATATTTACCATTTGGCATCTGCAACACCCACTACAAAATACAAAGATAATGAAAAAGTTTGAATTTGGCAAACCATTTCATTGAAATCATCATTTTTAATAGCAAATAAATATGAATTCACAAGTGATTCTTATGCACAAGGGGATTTTTCTGCCATAATAATTATGTCAGGCAACTCTTACAGGAATTTGATAATACAGCATGGACAACATCGCAGAATACACATTTC
>JBJEAW010000107.1:0-12323 GCA_051869435.1 Prevotella sp.
TAAGAGCAACGACTCACGCTTTGTGCGCCTCGATGTTGACGGCGGTTTCCTTCAGGAAGCTTCTGTCATAACCGTCAACACAGAAGACGAGTATGGACATGCATCGCAAATAAGGACATTCAATGTCACTCCACAGGCTATCGTGCGTCTCGACCAGTCGTTGATGAGCATTCCTGGATATGTAAGCGGCTCAAACGCAGGTACCATAGGCTACAGCTCGCAAGAGTCTAAGGGTGAGGGGGCTGTGAACGGACGCATAACGTGTATCCTCGACGGCGACACCAAGACATTCTGGCATGCAAGCTGGAAGGAAGTCTCAAACTATCCTCACTGGTTCATCGTTGATCTTGGCAAGGACTATAAAGTTGCCAATGTTGAGCTGACACGACGCATAGGCGACAGTCGTGGACAGAAGGGACAAACCGTATCTACCTGCTCTGACGCTGGTGCTCCCGACAAGTCAAATCCAGAAGGATGGGCATGGACAGTACAAGGCACATATCCATTTGATAGCACGTCAGACAGTCCACAGACAGTTGACCTCTCTGCCAAGTTGCCGACAGCACGCTACATCAAAGTTTATTTCGGCACGGAAATGAAAGGCGGCGGCAATTATGCCATGTTGTCGGAGTTTAATGTTTACATCGTAGAATAAAAAATAATAGAAAACTATGAATAAAAGATATATTCTTGCGGCAGCCATCAGCCTTGCAGGCGTGACAATGGTGAAAGCAAGTGAGACGACTGCACCAGTACAGGCCATGCAGCAGAACAGCAAGGTGTTGAGGGGAACCATCGTTGACCAGAACGGTGAGCCTGTTATCGGAGCTACTATAATTGTCAAAGGGACTAATAATGCGACGGTGTCAGACCTCGATGGCCGCTTCACCCTCAACAATGCCTCTGGCACCATTGTCGTCACATACGTCGGCTTCATCTCACAGGAGATAAAGTACAAGAACCAGAGCGACGTGCACATTGTATTACAAGAAGACAACCGCCTTCTTGAGGAAGTCGTTGTGACAGGATATGGTGTTGCCAAGAAGGCTTCACTGACAAGTGCCATCAGCCAGATAAAAGGCGACGAGGTATATAAGGACCGCGGCGTGTCGAGCACGACGGTTGCCTTACAGGGTGAGATACCTGGACTTACCGTCACACGTACCTCTACCCGTCCGGGCAGTGAGGCCGCTGCGATGCAGATACGTGGCGACATCTCTATCAACGGCAGTAGCTCTCCGCTTATTATCATCGACGGCGTGACAGGCTCGCTCGACGAGCTCAACTCAATCAACGGCAGCGATATCGACAATATCTCTGTGCTGAAAGATGCCTCGGCAGCCATCTATGGCTCGCGTGCTGCATCAGGCGTCGTTCTCGTCACCACAAAACGTGGTAAGACTGGCAAGGCCACAATCACCTATAATGGTTCGTTCAGCCGGACTGTTGACGGCATACAGTCTCCAATGACCAACAACCGCGAGTGGTTGGACATGTTCTACGAGGCACAGTTCAACGATATGCGTGTTACATCTGGCTTGACAGACCCTGCTGAAATCCATAAGAATATCAACTGGTGGGTGTTCAACTCATTCGGTGGTGCTACTCTCGACCAAAGCGACATCGACCCCGCTACAGGCGCACCCAAAATATATAAAGGTGAGACCTTGTTCAAAGCACTTTGCGATGGAAAACCCCTCACGCTACAGAATGGAAACAAGGTGGAGCGTTGGGAGCCGAACAACTACATCATGGATTATATCTATGGCCAGGCCACATCACAGAAGCATAACATCAGCGTGGCAGGTGCCGATGACAAGTTCGGCTATCGCCTCTCCCTTGGATATGAAAACGCCCAGTCGCAGCTAAAGGTGGCTGAGGACGGACAGAAGAAATAGAGCAGCCGCCTCAATGCCGACTACCAGGCATCGAAAGAGCTGAAGTTTGAGACCAACCTCTCGTTCGAGAAGCGCGAGGTCAACACTCCTACCACCGATGTCGGTGCCGGATGGATGGACCCATGGTTCTGGGCTGTGTATAACGAGAACGGCGATCCGTATGACACATTCAGCGGCAACCGCAACCCTGTTGGTGGACTCGTATATGGTGGCAAGAACAAATACCGCATCACCACACTTCGTGGCAGCGTGAAGGGAACCTACGACCTGTCGAGATATGTCAAGGGACTGTCCTTGTCAGCATCGGGAGCATACAAACTCGTGGAGAGCCAGACACAGACGGTGAAGAATAAGGTGCAGTATTACGACTGGGTAGGAACGCCTACAGGCAACAAGCAAGGCCCCGGTTCACTCTCTGAGAACAGCAAGCGATGGGAGAACATCACTCTTGGGGGATTCGTCAACTACGAGCGTACGTTTGCCGGCAAGCACAACGTGTTCGCCATGATCGGTATGACTGCCGAACAGGAGACTTATAAAGGTATATCGGCAAGCCGTAACCAAGGGCCTCTGTATGAAGGCTCAGAACTCTCTGACCTTGACGTATGGGTGAGCGGCACGAACAATGGAGCTGGCGGTGGACAGTCGAGCTGGGGTCTAGTGTCTTACCTCACACGCCTCAACTACTCTTACCAGGACAAATACTCTGTTGAGTTCCTTGCCCGCCGCGATGGTTCATCGAAACTATCGGCCAACCAGCGTTGGAAGAACTTCTATTCGGTGTCAGGCTACTGGCGTCCATCGAGCGAGAGTTTCCTAAAGGATGTTGAGTGGCTCAGCGACCTCAAGGTTCGCTACAACTACGGTAAGACTAGCAGCGTGGAGGGCATCGGCAACTATGAGCGTTATGCCTCTGTCAGCACAGGTTCGGCACTCTTCGGCAAAGACCCTGCCACACAGTCGTCCATCTGGCTTGGCTCGATGACCAGCGACCAGCGCACATGGGAGACCATCGTCAGCCATGACTTCGGTCTCGACTTCGCATTCCTTGGCAACAGGCTGCGTGGCCAGTTCGACTACTTCATCAAGACGAACAACGGCATGTTCATCAGCATCGAATACCCATCGGTACTCGGAGCCTCAGCTCCTAAGGTCAATGACGGAGAGTTCCGTGCCCGTGGCTGGGAATTCTCGCTCAATTGGAACGACAAGATTGGCGATGTGAAATACAACGTTGGCTTCCAGCTCTCCGACGCATGGTCGAAAGTACAGAAACTAACAAACAACGAGAATGTGCCCAATCCCGGCATCAACAGCAATCGTCTTATCGGCAAGCCTCGACGTGCCATTTATGTATATCAGACCGACGGACTCTTCAAGACCCAAGAGGAAGTTGACGCATATTATGAAATGTATTATTGGAATGCTGACCACTCTGGTCCAAAGGCTAACAACATTCTGCCGGCCCCAGGCGAGAAAAAGACAAACACGCTGCGTCCAGGCGCACGCAAGGTGGTTGACCTCAACGGCGACGGAGCCATCACCAAGGACGACCTCTACTATGCTGGCGATGCGGCGCCCCGTCTCAGCTTCGGTGGCAAACTCGGTCTGGAGTGGAAGGGCATCGACTTCTCAATGTTCTTTCAGGGCGTATGGAAGCAGAAGGTATTGCGCAGTGGCAACTTCTATGCTCCGTGGGTTACAAACTACGTAATGCAGAACAAGACCTTCATGGGACAGATGTGGAGCCCGGAGAATCCTGACGGAGAATATGCCATCGCATCACGTGACAATAGCTTCAGCCGCTGGAACTATGAGAACAAGGACGTGAGCGTGCAGAACAACCGCTACATCCGCCTGAAGTCGCTCGTCATAGGCTACACACTGCCAGGCAACCTCACCCGGAAGGCCGGCATCAACAAGCTGCGCGTCTATTTCTCTGGCGACGACCTCTGGGAGTGGACAAAGGTTAAGGACGGATTCGACCCTGAGTATGGCGAGTCGTCAAACAACACTTTCCCATTCAGCCGTCTGCTCACCGTCGGCGTAGATCTGACGTTCTAACAAACAATAAATACATAAAGAATATGAAATACATAAATATGATTATAGCCTGTGCCGGAGTGTTGGCGCTGGCATCATGCGACGACTTCCTTGAGAAAGAACCTCTGTCATCGGGAACGGAGGCTATCGTCTTCCAGAATCCATCACAGTTCAAGGCTGCTGCAAACGCTTTCTACAACCATCTGCCGGGATGGGACTACAACACTATGGACAAGAACACCGACATCGGCGGACTGTCGCAGAACGGTGGAGGCGCCGCGCCAGAGAGCCACAGCACATGGAACAACAGCTACAGCAATATACGCCAATACAATATCCTGCTGGCAAAGGCAGAGGCTTACAGCGGTGACAAGTCGGCCATAGAGCCGTATGTTGGCGAGGCTTATTTCTTCCGTGGCTTTGCTTATTGGAACCTCCTACGCACCTTTGGCGGCGCACCTATTGTTGACCGCGTGCTCGACGTGAACGACGAGGTGCTCTACGGCAAGCGCAACAGCCGTTACGAGGTGGCACAGCAGATGTTCAGCGACCTGCGCAACGCTGTGAGCCGGCTGCCGAAGGAATCAACCATTGCCGACACCGACAAAGGACACATCAGCAAGGAGGCTGCTCAGGCGTTCCTCGGACGTGTCTTGCTCTACGAGGCTACATGGGAGAAATACGTGCCTACCATCAATTTCGACCTCGACGGCAACGGCACCGACATGGGTGCGGGAACAGCGAAGCCCGAAGGCTATCCTTCAATAAGCGAGATGCTCACCGAATCGAAGGAGATGTCAAAGGCGGTCATCGACGAGGCATCACGTGGTACATACCAGCTGTGGAACGAGTGTGACTCGTTGAGCTATTACTATCTCTTCAACATCGATGACAAGGGCGGCAACATTCCTAACTTCAAGGGGGCTGGCAAATCGACCAACAAGGAGTTTATCATCAGCAAGAAGTATGACTACGACCTGAAGCGTTCTGGCATGAACATCTCCCACACAGCCATAACATGGCAGGGTGTGGGCATAAGCACACAGTTTGGCGAGTCGTTCCTCTGCCGCAACGGCCTGCCTCTACGCATAAGCTACACGGGCAATATGAGCGACGCACAGAACAACCCTCAGTTCTCAGGCTGGGACACATTCATGGGCGAATACACCAACCGTGACTTCCGTTTCATCAGCTCCACCTATGTGCCCGACCGCACCACGTGGTGCAGCGAGAATGAGTATGGTCGTCAGTGCTCAGTGCTTGGCCAGCCTTACCCAACGCCTGTTTATCCAAAGAATGACAACGTATTCGATGCCAGCGACCCTGCTTACACAAGCTCGTGTGGTGTGTTCAAGCCAACGCTGCGCAACAACTCCACACATTATGCCTATGGCAGCCGCAAATATCTCATCGAGGGTGCCGCACGTGCTGACAAGACAGAGTCTGCCGACTGGCCAATCCTTCGCCTTGCCGAGGTATATCTGAACTTTGCCGAGGCCGTGTGTGAGCTTGGTAACGGACAGATTTCAGACAACGACCTCGACATCTCCATCAACAAGCTGCGCGACCGTGCCCGCGTTGCCCATCTCACCAATGCCCTCATAGCCAATGTGTATGATGCCGGATGGTGGGACTACAAGACCAACAAGACCGTGTGCCACAAGATGACGATGCTCGACGAGATACGCCGCGAGCGTGCCTGTGAGCTGTTCGGCGAGGGCTTCCGCATGGACGACCTGAAGCGTTGGGGTATTGCCCACATCAACCTTCGCGGACAGAAGCTCGGCCGCCACGTGCTCGGCACTGCCTACACCACCAACAAGGCAAACGACCGCACCTACTTTGGCGAGCCTTGCTATTATCCTGAGAAGTACCCTCTGCTCTACGGCATATACGAGGGTCTTGGTGAGGATGACCCAGACTACGGCCGCTCAATAGCCGTCCTCTCTGCCAACCTCAACTTCAGCCAGCGCGACTATCTCGATGCAATCCCATTGCAACAGATACGTCTCAACCCAGCCTTGACCCAGAATCCAGGGTGGTAAACAAGATATACAGAGACATGTCGTTTGCTCGTCTTGTTGTTTGCAGACTACAAATCAACTGTTAGGTTTTTTAGTTAATATGTTAGCAGGTCGTTCCATTCTTTCATTCATGGCATTTTTCTGAATGGGACATCTGAATGTAAAATTAGTTGATTTAATATCCAGAGAGTCCGGCCTCGTGAGAAGCCGGACCTTTTTATGCTTAGAGAAACTGTTTGTAGGTTCGCATGTTAAGAATCAGTAATTCTTGAGGTAATAGCACACTGATGGGGATGGCATCGGGAAGTCTTCTACCTTATGTGAGAGGCTTGTAGTCTGGAAGAGAATGAAACTGTAACATATCTACATCGTACCAATGAATCGTCCGTAATGTCCTCTCTCCCGCACCTTTTGTGCGTGAGCCGACAAGCCATAAGAAAATTGATATACAGAGAAATAGAAAAAAAGTATTAAAAAATTGTATATTTTAGCGAAAATGTTGTACCTTTGCATAGGATAGGCTGCGATTAACTTTGTTGAATATCGGCTGCACGCGGCATAGCCCAAGCAAGCTTGACTCTGCTTTCGTTTGCACTATCCTTTGCATAGGATAATCTGTGCGGTGCTATCCCTACCTTATATCTATAACAAACACGACATGCTATGAACAACAAATGTTTCTTCGCCGTTGACCTCGGCGCTACCAGTGGACGTACTATAACGGGCAGTATCAAGGATGGGAGAGTGGTCCTTGAGGAGATGACCCGGTTCCCGAATAATCTCATACAGACAGGAGGCCAGTTCTACTGGGATATCTATGCTCTGTATAACGAGGTGATACGCGGCCTCAAGGAGGCTGCCCGCCGTGGCATGGAGATACAGTCGATAGGCATAGACACATGGGGCGTAGATTTCGTCTTCGTGGGAGACGACGGGCAGATACTGCGTAATCCGCGTGCCTACCGCGACCCGCATACCTTCGCCGCCATGGATGAATATCTCGCCACCGTATGCGACAAGCGCAAGCTGTATGACATCACAGGCATACAGCTCATGAACTTCAACACCATCTTCCAGCTATACGCCATGCGCAAGGCGGCGAACACAGCCATGAAGGCGGCCGACAAGATACTCTTTGTGCCTGACGCACTGTCGTACATGCTGACAGGCAACGCCGTCTGTGAATATACCATAGCCTCTACGGGCGAGATAGTCAATCCGCGCACTGGCGACCTTGACGAGAGCCTCCTCGCAACAGTAGGGCTCGCACGCCAACACTTCGGCAAGATGGTACAGCCCGGCACACTTATCGGCACACTCACAGCCGAGGTGCAGGAGATGACCGGTCTGGGCGATGTCCCTGTATATGCTGTGGCGGGCCACGATACCGGCTCTGCCGTCGCCGCTGTCCCCGCCAGGGACGAGAACTTCGCCTACCTCTCGTCAGGCACATGGAGCCTCATGGGCATAGAGACACGAGAGGCCATTATCAACGAGCGCTCATACGAGCTGAACTTCACCAATGAGGGCGGCATAGAGGGCACTACACGTTTCCTGAAGAATATCTGTGGCATGTGGCTCCTTGAGCGCTGCCGTAAGGAGTGGGGCGACACCGTCCCGCAGGATTATGCCACACTCTTCGCCGACGCCATGAGGGTCACACCGTTCCAGTCGATGATAGACCCCGACGCACAGTGCTTCGCCAACCCCGCGAACATGCAGGAGGCCATACGCGACTACTGCCGCCGCACAGGACAGCATGTGCCGGAGGGATACGCCGAGACAATACGCTGTATCTTCGACTCGCTCGCCATGCGCTACCGCCAGGTATTCCTGTGGCTGAGAGAGTTCGCTGGGCATGACATAAAGACACTCCACATCATTGGTGGCGGCTCGAAGAACGACTACCTCAACCAGTTCACGGCCAACGCCACAGGCGTGCGTGTCCTCGCAGGACCACAGGAGGGTACAGCCCTTGGCAATATTATGGTACAGGCGAAAGCTGTCGGCGAGGTGGAGGATATATGGGGTATGCGCCGTATCATAGCCAACTCGATACAGCTGAGGGAGTATATGCCGCAGGACGCAGAGCTGTGGGCTGGGCAGTACAAGAGATACTTGGAGATAACACAGGCATAGGAGACAGCCTGGAAAGAAGGAATGAATAACTCATGCAAAAAAAATATAAATCTACTATGAAGACAGAACTGATCAAGAAAGCTTATGACGTGGCCAAGGAGCGCTACGCCGAAATTGGTGTTGATACAGAAGCCGTGCTCAAGCAGCTTCAGGATTTCCATCTCTCACTCCACTGCTGGCAGGCCGACGACGTGAAGGGATTCGAGGTGCAGGCAGGCTCTATGTCCGGCGGAATACAATCGACAGGCAACCATCCCGGAGCGGCACGCAATATCGACGAGGTGCGTCAGGATGTGCTGAAGGCTAAGAGCCTCATACCGGGCAACCACCGCCTGAACCTGCACGAGATATACGGCGACTTCAAGGGCAAGGTCGTTGACCGTGACGAGGTGACAGTAGAGTATTTCCAGTCGTGGATAGACTGGGCGAGAGAGAATAACACCCTCCTCGACTTCAACTCCTCATCATTCTCACATCCAAAGTCGGGCAGCCTCTCACTCTCTAACCCTGACGAGGGCATACGCCAGTTCTGGGTGGAGCACACAAAGCGCTGCCGCGACATTGCCAACGCCATGGGCGAGGCACAGCAGGATCCCTGTATCATGAACCTCTGGGTGCATGACGGATGCAAGGACGTGTCGGTCAACCACGCTCTCTACCGCCGCACACTGAAACGCTCGCTCGATGAGATATTCGAGAAAGAGCAGCCATGGATGAAAGACTGTATCGAGGGCAAGGTCTTCGGCATCGGTCTGGAGTCATTCACCGTTGGCTCGCACGACTTCTATACTGCTTATGCCGCACAGCATGGCAAGCTCCTCACCATCGACACCGGCCACTACCACCCGACAGAGTCGCCAGCCGACAAGGTCAGCGCTGTGCTGCCGTTCCTCCCAGAGCTTATGCTCCATGTCTCACGTCCTGTGCGCTGGGATTCTGACCATGTTACCATCATGGACGACCAGACCCAGGAGCTCTTCTTCGAGATAGTACGCGCCGACGCTCTCGACCGTGTACACTACGGCCTTGACTTCTTCGACGGCTCTATCAACCGCCTTGGAGCTTATGTCATCGGCTCACGTGCCGCCCAGAAGTGTATGCTGCGCGCCCTCCTCGAGCCACGTGCCGAGATATCACGCCTCGAGCTTGCAGGCGAGGGCTACAAGGTGCTCGCACTCATCGAGGAGCAGAAGGCCATGCCATGGCAGGCCGTATATGACGAGTTCTGTGTGCGCAACGATGTCCCTGTCGGACAGGAGTTCATCGCCGACATAGACAAATATACAGCAGAGGTGATAAGCAAGAGATAAACAACAGAGACTCCCGCAGGCTGTTACCACCCACATGAGGGAGAGGGACACAGACTGCGGGAGCCACTTGACAATATGCCTTAGGGCATATACTATCCTGAAAAAGACTAACGATGAGTAATAAAAGCAGTTTGAAGAGCACCATAGCGGTGTCTCTGACCAATTATCTTGATGCCGGAGCCATAGTGGCGGGAGCCAGCGGACTCACCCTGTGGCAGAAGTACCTGGGGCTGACTGAGATTCATCTCGGATGGCTCAACTTCATCAGTGCCAACTGTCTCGGTGCCGCTCTCGGCGCTATCATAGGCGGTTTCCTCGCCGACAAGTATGGCCGCAAGTTCATATATACGTACAATCTGCTCGTGTATATGCTCGGCGTGCTCCTTGTCATGCTCTCCGTCAATTTCCCCATGCTCCTCGCCGGATTCCTTGTGACAGGCATCTCTGTCGGCATCGGTGTGCCGGCGTCATGGACATATATATCAGAGAGCTCAGAGATAAACAACCGTGGCCGTAACATCTGCATCTCACAGATGTCATGGGGTGTCGGCCCGATGATAATCCTCCTCCTCGGCATGTTCTTAGCCCCAGACGGATATCTCTTCGGATGGGTGGAGAGCCTCGCCACATCTGTAATCGGCGCTGAGGCTGCCATTGACGCTGTCAAGGTTTTCAGCTCGCGCCTCGTATTCCTCTCCCTCTTCATCGTCGCCTTCATAGCGTGGAACATGCAGCGACAGCTTGAGGAGAGCGCAGAGTGGAAGGCCAGCAAGGCAGAGGCAAGGGAGCGTGGCGAGAAGACTGGAATGATACACTCGTTCGGAGTGCTCTTCACTAACCGTATCGCTGTCAGAACCGTATGCTTCCTTGCCGGCATATACCTCACATGGAACCTCGTGGCCTCTGTCATGGGATTTTTCCAGCCACACATCTACGAGACAGCCGGAGGTGTCACCAACGAGCAGGCCAACTGGATGAACTGCATACAGTGGGCCATCATCGTCGGCACGACATTCATAACATCACAGCTCATAGACAAGATGAGCCACAAGGTGCTCTATGCCATAGGCCTCCTGTTCTCGCTGAGCGCATGGTTCATCATCGTGGGCATCGGTGTCGATGGCCCTGTCGGGCTGTGGTCGTTCGCCATACTGTGGGGCATACAGGGTGGTATCTCCGTACAGATATTCTACGCGCTGTGGGGCACAGAACTGTTCCCCGCCAAGTTCCGTGCCGGAGCACAGGGACTGATGTTCTTCATTGTGCGTGGCCTCTCTGCCGTATGGGGGCTCATCTTCGCCTCTATCTACGGCGAGAACGGCGAGGGATTCACTGTCGCAGCCTACTGCATGATAGCCCTGCTCCTCGTGTCGCTCATTGTCGGCATCATAGGATGCCCGCAGACACGTGGCAAATCGCTCGAGCAGATAACACGCGAGCGATACGGAGAATAATCCTACTCCAACAAAGAACGGGAGCAATACCTGACACATAAACTCTGGACAGCGGCGGGATAGACAACGTAGATCATGCCACCGCCGTCCATAAACAAAAACTAAACAAATAGGAGACAAATAACAATGAAAAGCATATTAGAAGGCCGTCCCGGCCTCAAAGCAGTCATAGACCAGATAGCAGAGGTGACAGGCTACCTCTGGGAGAAAGGATGGGCAGAGCGTAATGGCGGTAACATCACAGTGAACATCACTGAGTTTGTTGACGACGAGATAGCGGCTATGCCCGCCATAGCCCCCAAGAGGGAGATTGGCAAAGTGCTGCCATGTCTCAAAGGGAAGTATTTCTATGCCAAAGGCACAGGAAAGCGTATGCGCGACCTCGCACGCTGGCCTATGCAGAACGGCTCCATCATACGCATCTGTGACGACTGCGCCTCGTACGAGATTATAGCCGACGAGCCTGTCATGCCGACAAGCGAGCTGCCATCTCACCTCGCCCTCCAGGACTATCTCCTCTCTACCGGCTCGACGTACAAGGCAACACTCCATACTCATCCGATAGAGCTTGTAGCCATGTCCCACATACGCCGTTTCCTGAAGGACGACGAGATGACACGTGTCCTGTGGTCGATGATACCAGAGACGCTCGCCTTCGCTCCGCTCGGCATAGGCATCGTGCCCTACGCCATGCCAGGCTCGATAGAGCTGGCCGACGCCACACTCGAGCAGATAAAGTTGCACGACGTCGTCTTGTGGGAGAAACACGGCACAGTAGCTGTAGGCACAGATATCATGGACGCCTTCGACCAGACCGATGTCCTCTGCAAGGCTGCCAATATATATATGTGCGCACGCAATATGGGCTCTGAGCCTGACGGCATGACACGTGAGGAGATGGAGGCTATACAGCAGACTTTCAATCTCCCTAAGACACGTCCGTGCTAAGCGCAAGGCGCATATTCAATCAATAACAATATACAGACAGATTATTTATGGACAAACGACTGAAACGCTCCACAACAGACGTGAAGATTTGTGGCGTCTGTGCTGGCATAGCAGAGTATTTTAACATCGACCCGACACTTGTGCGCATAGGCTATGCTGCGCTTCTGGTGTTCTCGGCTTTTGTGCCATGTATATTGCTCTATCTTATTCTGTCGTTCGTCATGCCTAAGTCGTGACACATGAACCTGACGGCCGGTATATACCGGGACAACATCGACAATCCCGATGGGGTGTGCCTTTGAAACAATGGCATGGCCACATCGGGATTGTCGTTTTCCCCTTTTTTTTCTGTACGACATCTTCTGAATGAATAACACTTGTTTCGAAATATACTGCTTTTTTTGTTTGTGTTGTAAAGTAAAACAGTATTTATTCTATACATATATCAAATATTACCTTAATTCCGCAGCGTTTTTTCTTGTGAGATAATTTACCGTGCAAAGATGG
>JBJEAW010000108.1:0-2787 GCA_051869435.1 Prevotella sp.
AACCAAAGTTAAAGTGCAAGTGAGAGAGGGAGCAATGCGGGCATTGTGACCGAGCAAACTTGCACTTTGGTCTAAAAAGAGAACGAAAGACGGCAAGACGTTATACCCCACTCTGAGAATATATCTACGGTGGTAATTTATAGAACCGCCCTATACAGACAAACGTTATCCGGAAATACTTTCCTTGCTCGGTAAGCATATCGAATAACGTCTGTCCATATCTTGCGAGTAGTGTGGGTTTATAGTCTTGCGAGGGTCTCCTTCAGCGCCGCTATCTTCTCTATTGAGTCGGCCTCTTTCTTACGCTCCAGAGCGACAACCTGTGCAGGTGCGTTGTTCACGAAGCGCTCGTTGGACAGCTTCTTGCGTATGCCTGCCAGGAATCCCTCAAGATGTTTCAGCTCGGCCTCAGCCTTCTGTCTCTCTGCCTCGACATCGATAAGGTCACCGAGGGGCACAGCATACTCACGTGTCCCGATCATGAAGGCTGATGTTCCCTCGCCTTTCTGTGCGACATAGCTTATATCCTCTATGCCCGCCATCTTCTTTATGATAGTCTCCAGTGCTGGGCACTTTGTCACCACATCAGCCTCGTCGTCGGCCACAACCTGTAGCTTCAGCGGCTCGCGTGGCGAGATGTTCTTTGTCTGCCTTATGCCACGCACACCTGAGACAACCTGCTTCAGCTCGTCAAAACGGACCATGACCTTCTTGTCATCATCGTCGGCTGCCGCGAGCTTGAAGACGCTTACCATGAGCGACTCGCCCTCCTTGCGGTCAGCGATGTGCTGCCACAGCTCCTCTGTTATGAACGGCATGAACGGATGTATGATGTGCAGAAGCTTGTCGAAGATGTCGAGAGTGGCATCAAATGTGGCCTTGTCGATAGGCTTCTGGTAGGCAGGCTTGACCATCTCGAGATACCATCCAGAGAACTCGTCGGTGAACAGCTTGAAGGCTGTCATGAGCGCATCGTTCAGTCTGTACTTCGTGAAGTGGTCGTTTATCTCCTCATAATCGGCCTTCAGCTTGGCGTTCATCCATGCCACGGCCCTCTTGTTCTGCTCTGGCTGCGCGCTCTCCTCGACATCCCATCCCTTCACGAGACGGAATGCGTTCCACATCTTGTTACAGAAGTTGAGGCCCTGTGCACACAGCGCGTCGTCATAGAGGATGTCATTGCCGGCTGGCGCGGCGAGCATCATACCCATGCGCACACCGTCGGCGCCGTAGCGGTCGATAAGCTCAAGAGGGTCAGGCGAGTTGCCGAGCGACTTTGACATCTTGCGTCCGAGCTTGTCGCGCACGATGCCTGTGAAATATACGTTACGGAACGGTATGTCCTTCATATACTCACAGCCCGCCATTATCATGCGTGCCACCCAGAAGAATATGATGTCCGGGCCTGTCACGAGGTCGGATGTCGGGTAGTAATACTTTATCTCCTCGTTTCCGGGATTGTTTATTCCGTCGAAGAGAGATATAGGCCAGAGCCATGAAGAGAACCATGTGTCGAGGGCATCCTCGTCGCGTCTGAGGTCCTCAGCCTTCACTGAAGGGTCTATGGCCTGTGCCTTCTTCAATGCCTCAGCCTCTGTCAGAGCCACGACGAAGCGCTCCTCGCCGTCCTCCCGCTCTGGCAGGAAGTAGGCCGGGATGCGGTGGCCCCACCACAGCTGTCGTGAGATACACCAGTCCTGTATATTCTCAAGCCAGTTCTTGTATGTTGTGACATACTTTGTCGGGTAGAACTTCAGCTGTCCGTTCATGACTGGCGGCAGGGCTATATCGGCCATGTGCTGCATGGAGAGGAACCACTGCTTGCAGAGGCGTGGCTCTACGGCTGTGTCCTGGTTGCGCTCTGAATAGCCCACCTTGTTCAGATACTCCTCAACGTGATCCATGAGTCCGGCCTCTGTGAGGTCGATGGCAATCTGCTTGCGCACATCCATACGGTCCATGCCGACGTATATTCCGGCCTCCTCTGATATTGTGCCGTCAGGGTTGAAGATGTCTATTGTCTCGAGGTTATGCTGCTTGCCGAGGGCATAGTCGTTGACATCATGCGCGGGAGTGACCTTAAGACATCCTGTTCCGAACTCTATATCTACATATCTGTCCTCAATGACAGGTATGACACGTCCCACAAGCGGCACCGTCACCTTATGGCCTCTCAGCCAGTGGTTCTTCACGTCCTTAGGGTTTATGCACATGGCCGTATCGCCCATGATGGTCTCGGGGCGTGTGGTGGCGACGACAGCATAGTATCCCTTCTCGTCCTTATGCACCACCTCTCCCTCTTCGCCTGTCACGACGACAGGGTTGGTGTCAGCATCGGCGACATAGTATTTCAGGTGATAGAGCTTAGAGTGCTCCTCGCGGTATATCACCTCCTCAGTAGAGAGGACGGTCTGGGCCTTAGGATCCCAGTTGACCATTCTCAGGCCGCGGTATATATAGCCTTTCTCATAGAGATCGACGAAGACCTTGAGGACTGACTCTGAGCGTTTCTCGTCCATGGTGAACGCTGTGCGGTCCCAGTCGCACGATGCGCCGAGCTTCCTCAGCTGCTTCAGTATGATGCCTCCGTGCTCCTCTGTCCATGCCCATGCGTGCTTGAGGAATTCCTCACGCGTCAGGTCGCGTTTCCTTATGCCCTGCTGTGCCAGTTTGTTCACGACCTTCGCCTCTGTCGCTATCGAGGCATGGTCGGTGCCTGGCACCCAGCAGGCGTTCTTCCCGTCAAGGCGTGCCTTGCGTATGAGGATGTCCTGTATAGTGTTGTTC
>JBJEAW010000109.1:0-12219 GCA_051869435.1 Prevotella sp.
GAGCCTGGTACGGGAAAGACGGCCATCGTTGAGGGCCTCGCACAGCGTATCGTAAGAGGTGATGTCCCGGAGAACCTAAAGCGGAAGATGCTCTACACCCTCGATATGGGCGCGCTCGTGGCTGGAGCGAAGTATAAGGGCGAGTTTGAGGAAAGGCTGAAAGGTGTCATCAACGAGGTGGTGCAGTCGAATGGAGAGATAATCCTGTTTATAGACGAGATACATACTCTGGTCGGTGCGGGAGCCTCAGAGGGCGCTATGGACGCGGCGAATATCCTCAAACCAGCCTTGGCACGAGGAGAGCTGAGGGCCATAGGCGCGACAACACTCAATGAGTACCAGAAATACTTTGAGAAGGACAAGGCACTCGAGCGGCGTTTCCAGACCGTTATGGTCGATGAGCCGGATGAGCTATCTGCCATATCCATCCTGCGCGGACTGAAGGAGAGGTATGAGAACCACCACAAGGTGCGCATTCAGGATGACGCCTGCATAGCTGCCGTGCAGCTTTCTGAGAGGTATATCTCTGAGCGTTTCCTCCCTGACAAGGCTATCGACCTCATGGACGAGGCTGCCGCAAAGCTGCGTATGGAGCGCGACTCTGTGCCTGAGGAGCTTGACGAGATAACACGCCGGCTCGCACAGCTGGAGATAGAGCGTGAGGCTATAAAGCGTGAGGATGATAAGGAGAAGCTCGCCCTGCTCGACCGTGACATAGAGACGCTGAGGCGCAAGGAGAA
Source organism: Prevotella sp. (assembly GCA_051869435.1). Taxonomy (GTDB): domain Bacteria; phylum Bacteroidota; class Bacteroidia; order Bacteroidales; family Bacteroidaceae; genus Prevotella. Next base: position 741 of record JBJEAW010000109.1, read on the forward strand.
AGACTTCCGTGAGTCATGGGAGGGAGAACGCCTTCTGATAAACAAGATACAGCAGCAGAAAGAGCTTATGGAGCAGCTGAAGTTTGAGGCTGAGCGCGCTGAGCGTGAGGGCAATTATGAGCGCGTGGCTGAGATACGCTACGGCCGCATCAAGGCTCTCGAGAACGATATAGCACAGGCTCACCGTGACCTTCAGACACATCGCGCTGCCAATGCTGGCGTGGAGAATAAGAACGCTGATGCTCTTGTACGTGAGGAGGTTACAGCCGATGATATCGCCGAGGTTGTGGCACGCTGGACAGGAATCCCTGTCGCACGCATGATGCAGAGCGAGCGCGACAAGCTTCTGCATCTTGAGGAGGAGCTGCACCGCCGTGTGATAGGGCAGGATGAGGCCATCGGGGCTGTCTCTGACGCTGTGCGCCGCTCGCGTGCAGGACTTCAGGATCCGAAGCGTCCTATCGCCTCATTCATATTCCTCGGCACGACGGGTGTGGGAAAGACAGAGCTGGCAAAGGCATTGGCTGACTATCTCTTCAACGACGAGACGATGATGACACGTATCGACATGTCTGAGTATCAGGAGAAATACAGCGTCTCACGTCTCATTGGTGCGCCTCCGGGATATGTCGGATATGATGAGGGCGGACAACTGACCGAGGCTGTGCGGCGGAAGCCTTACTCCGTCGTCTTGTTCGACGAGATAGAGAAGGCCCATCCCGATGTCTTCAACATTCTGCTCCAGGTGCTCGACGATGGCAGGCTGACCGACAACAAAGGGCGCACTGTCAACTTCAAGAACACCATCATCATCATGACATCAAACGCTAAGCGTGAGCAGCTACATGCCATTATGCGTCCGGAGTTCCTGAACCGTATTGATGAGATAATCGATTTCCATAAGCTCTCGGAGACGGAGATTGCGAGTGTTGTCCGCTTGCAGGTTAAGAAAGTGGTGAAGATGCTTGCCGAGCAGGACTTCAAGCTTGAGGTTTCTGACGCTGCCATAGGCGTTCTCGCACATGAGGGATACGATCCAGACTTCGGCGCACGTCCTGTAAAGCGGGCTATACAGCATCTGTTGCTTAACGAGTTGTCCCGGCAGCTCTTGGGCGGTCATGTCTCTAATGCCCATCCGATACGTGTTGATGCCAAGGACGGACAGCTCGTCTTCAGCAATGACTGATAATCTGGCCGTATGCGACGCTGTGGCATAGGTTTTCAAGCATGAGTATGAGCCGTGCGTGACTGCATGTCGCAGCAGAGGCAAGAACTGGCAATAGCAATACGACTAAACACTGAAAAGGTGTATCATTGGGTTGTTTTCAGCCCGGTGATACACCTTTTCCCGTATAAATGTCTTATGTATGGGTGGTTCTCCCGGCATTCATGATGCCAGCCTTGGAGATGTCTGTATTACTCGTCGAGCATCTCGAGGGTTTGTGGCATCCATACGCTCATGCGCGTTGTGCCACGGTGGTTCCATGCGTAATATGGTATCATTGTCAGCTTCACGTCCCTTACGTTGAGCCTTCCGTCTGCCGCTGTCTCTATTGTCTGTGTGGGGACTGTTATTGCTGTCACAGAGAATGCTCCGGCCTTCGCCTCGGTATTCTCCACCTTGTAGTCTTCAACGACGGTGAATCTTGCGTTGGCTGGCATCATTGTGTGCATGACATCAAAGCCGTTGTTGTCGGCTGTCTCGGCACAATATACCAATGGGCCGCGTTGTATGGACACACGTCCACGGTCGGCCGCCACATGCTTGTCTGCCACAATTTCTTTCACAGGCATGTCGAAATGTATTCTTACGACATCGCCCTTCTTCCATTTGCGGTCTATTGTCAGATATCCTTTCTGTATCTCACTCTCTGTCAGGTCAGTCTCTTTCTTTCCTTCAACGACAGTCACCCTATACCCGCCTTTCTCCGTCTTGTCCGTGAATGAGTAAAGGTCAGAAGGCACGGCCTCTCCTCTTGCCCATCCTGGTATGCGTATCTTCATGGCGAAGCGTCCCGCCTTGTTCTGCGTCACCTTGATGGCTATATCGCCGTCCCATGGGTAGCGTGTTGTCTGTTGTATCGTCACGTCCTTGCCGTTGACCTTAACCCGTGCCTCGTTCTCGCTGAAGAGGTTGACATAGACTGAGTTGTTGTCTGTGGCGTACATGTATCCTGGCAGGGATGGTATGAAACGGCACAGATTGCTCGGGCAGCAGGCACACCCGAACCATGGTTGCCGTGTCGTGTTGCCGTCGGCGTTGAAGCGGTATTTGCCGTCGGATGACAGTGGGTTGGGGTAGAAGAAACGGCCTCCATCGACACTCATGCCAGAGATAACTCCGTTGTAGAGTGTGCGTTCGAGACAGTCGATATACTTCGCGTCGCCACGGAACTGGAACATGCGCTGTGCGAGATATACAATGGATATCGCAGCGCATGTCTCGTTGTAGGCTGTCTTGTTAGGCAGCTCATAGTCAGCGCCGTATGCCTCGCCAGCATGTCGTGCGCCGACACCGCCTGTGATGTAATACTTCTTCGACACGATATTCTCCCATATCTTGTCTATGGCGTTTATATAGGCTGAGTCGCCTGTCAGCGCGGCCACATCGGCCATGCCTGAGTACATGTACCCGGCTCTTACGGCATGTCCCCATGCCTCTGTCTGCTCTGTCACCGGCTTGTCGCTCTGGGAGTAAAGGTTGCGGTATGCTGTCTTGCCGCGTGCGTCGAGCAGATATTTCGCCTCGTCAAGGTATCTCTTCTCTCCTGTCAGTATGTACAGTCTTGCCAGTGCCATCTCGGCTATCTGGTGGCCGGGGACGATGTGCAGCTTGTCGGCCTCAGGCCCTATGGCGCGTATGACACAGTCGGCATATCTGCATGCTATATCAAGCATCTTGCGGCTTCCTGTCGCCTGATAGTGTGCGCAGGCGGCGTCTGTCAGATGTCCGAGATTATAAAGCTCATGGCTTAGTATCTCTGTCTTCTCCCATCTTTTCCCGCCTGCCCATCCATGAGGGTGGAGGGGGTTGATGGTGCGTGCTGTATATATGTATCCATCAGGCTCCTGGGCCGATTTCACAATGTCGAGAATACTGTCAATATATGCCTCCAACTGCTTGTCGGGGAATGTCTGCAACAGATAGCTGGCTCCCTCTATTGTCTTATAGACATCGGTGTCGTCGAAAGAGAATCCCATGAACTTGCTTACGTCCCATTCTGGAGTTGACAGCCCCTCGTGGCGGGGATGGGCAAGGGTGTATGCTGCCATGGCGAAATTCTTGTATCTGTGCTCGCTCTCGCATTTGCTGAACGCGAGGGGCACGGTCACCTCACGTGCGGCCTGGAGACGCTGGCCCCAGAATGATTCAGGGCTGACTTTCACGTTGGTGAAAGGCACACCGTTATACGCGTAGCCTGCACGGGGCTGGGAGTATGCCGCTACAGAGAAGATGGATGTGATTAAAAGCAGTAGTGTCAGTATACGTTTCATTGTTGTAAGTTAGTTTTGCTTGTTAGTTTTCTATGGTTGGGTATTTGGAAATCTTTCTTCTTCTGCTGCCGGTGGTGGACAGAACAGCTTGAACTCATACCCCTCTGACTTCAGGTATCTTAATGAAGCGGGGAGGGCGAAGTATAGCTTGTCGATTGATTTCAATGAGTCGTGGAATGTTATTATCGAGCCGTCGCGCGTGTAGTTGTGGACATTCCTGACGACATCGTACGCGGACAGGAGTTTTGAGTAGTCACGGGTTACGAGGTCCCACATGACAATGCGGTATTTGTTTTTGAACCTGTGGTATTGGGTAGGGCGCATCCATCCGTGCGGAGGACGGAAGAGGGGGGAGTGTATCAGCTCGTCACATTTAGCCACGTTCTTCTCGTATGTCCTTATGCTGTGGCGTGCGCTGCCGAGATGGTTGAACGTATGATTTCCTATGCCGTGTCCCTCAGACACAATCTGCCTGTACAGCTCGGGGTATTTCCTCACGTTGTCTCCCACGACAAAGAATGTTGCCTTTATGTCAAACTCGCGCAGTGTCTTCAGTATGAATGGTGTTGACTCAGGGATAGGGCCGTCGTCGAACGTGAGATACACAGAGTGCTCATTCTCATCCATGCGCCACAGTGCCTTGGGGTAAAGCCAACGCAGCCATTTTGAAGGTTGCTCTATAAACATTGTCTTTCTGTCAGCGGGGTGAAATTTATGATATTAACAATGAACAGGATAGAAGGCACATCTGTTTTCTTGCTGTGTGTGTCCTCTGTCCTGTTCGTTTTGTTATTGTGTATGTTGTTACATCTCAGGCATCTGTCCGCCTTTCTCCTGATACATCCTTATGAGCATTGTCAGGTCTTTAGAGTATTGCTCTCCGAGTCTCTTGTCGATGAGGTCTGCAATGTCATGCATGGTGTTCATGTAGTAGAGCCTGTTGATACACTCCTGCTGTGACTGTAAGAAACGGTTCTGGTCCAATGACAGATACCAGCGCATATACTGCATGGATGTCGTCCACATGTCCTTGACAGTCTGTGTCGCCTCTTTCTTCATGCCGAGTAGGGTGTAACAGCGTGCGAGCTCCACACCGCCTGCCAACACCTCGTTAGGCACATTGTATGTCGGCATGACTTTCTCCATGTATCTGAGCACATTCTTCGCCTTGTCGTCCTTACCCTCTTGTATGAGGTGGGTGGCAAGCGATATGAACAGGCGCTTGTGTGTCATGCACATTCTTCTTACGGTCTCGTCGAGATAGAGTCCCTCTTTGTCCAAACCGCCGAACTTGAAGCGTGACATTAGATTATGGTATGTGCGCTCTGTGTCGAAGTTCTTTGCTCCAGCAACGTTTGTCGTGAACGGCGTGATGCGGTTGACAAGACCTTCCTGCACGAAGTTGTCTCCGAGGTTCATGTAGTTCTCCTCGCCCACGGTCAGCGCCACATAGAGCGGACGTGTCCAGTTGGCGTTGGCGAGCATTTCCAGGAGCATGAGGTCGTTCTTGTATAGTGCACGTTTTCCTTTCAGTGAGATTACCATGTGGTCAGGGATAGTGTCGCTGGCCATCATCATTCCGCTGCGTCTCACAGCCTCCTTGTCTATGGTGAGGTATAGTGTGTCGGTCGGGATGATGTGTGTGCCTTCTGCGTCCTTGCCCTCACGCACCCAGTATTTCAGCACATTCTTCAGCTCGAACGGATTCTCTCCGTACAGCTTCTTTGCCTCTTCCGGGCTGTCGGCATAGAATGCTTTCAGCTGTTCCTTCACCTGTGGCTCTACGGTTATATACTCGTTAGTGCCGGCACAGTACTCAAGGCGTGACCATGTGATAGGCAGTGACGGAGAGTCATAGGCCGGACGCACCATCTGGTCGATATACCAGTCAGTGGCGAGGTATGAGAGGTTACATACACGTGCGTTTGTACCTACGCCCTCCACATCCTGGTTGTACCACAATGGGAAGGTGTCGTTGTCACCGTTGGTGAATATGATAGGGTTGCCTTTCTCCTGTAGTGACATGAGATAGTTCTGGCCGAAGTCACGGCATGTGTAGCGGCCTGAGCGGTCATGATCGTCCCATGTCTGTGATGCCATCTGGACGGGGACAATGAGACACGCGACGCCTATTGCTGCCGACATCGCCACTGAGCTGCGCTTCAGTTTCTCCTCCAGCAAGCTTATGATAGCCGCCACACCCATGCCACACCATATGGCGAACGCATAGAACGAGCCGGCATAGGCATAGTCGCGCTCACGTGGCTGTGACGGGGTCTGGTTGAGGTATATGACTATGGCGAGACCTGTCATGAAGAACAGGAAGAATACCACCCAGAACTGCTGTATGCCCTTCTGGTTGCGGAATGCCTGCCAGAAGAGGCCTATAAGACCGAGAATAAGTGGCAGACAATAGAAGACGTTATGACCCTTGTTCTCCTTCAGCTCGTCAGGCAGCAGAGACTGGTCGCCGAGCATCGCATTGTCTATGAATGGTATGCCCGTAATCCAGTTGCCGTGCTCCAGCTCGCCATTGCCCTGACAGTCGTTCTGTCTGCCGGCGAAGTTCCACATGAAGTATCTCCAGTACATGAAGTTGCACTGGTATGACAGGAAGAAGCGTATGTTCTCTGCGAATGACGGTACCTTAACATCGATAATCTCTCCACAGCGGTCATACTGCACTGTCTTGCCCTCTACGCCTCCCATCCATGACTCGTATTCTCTTGTCTTGCTTGAGTCGTGCATACGTGGGAAGAACATGTTCTGCGCATAGACATACTTGTCTTTTGTCCTCACGATGAAGTAGCGGTCGGGCTCGTCGGCCGAGTGCTTCTCCACTCTCTGATAGATGGGCGCGCCTTTTTCCATCACAGGCTTGCACATGTTGCCTTCCACCTCAAGGGCCACCTGCGATGTGTATGCCTCGCCATAGAGCAGAGGGCGGTCGCCATACTGGTCACGGCTGAGGTATGAGCCGAGGGTGAAGATGTCCTCTGGTGAGTTCTGATCCATAGGGGGGTTGGCTGACGAGCGTATGACGATGACAGCGTATGTCGAGTAGCCTATCATCAGCATCAGCATACAGAGCAGTGTCGTGTTCTTGAAGCGTGATGTTATGAGCGCCTTTCCCTCGCGCTTTATCTTCAGCACAAACCATAGCAGGGCGAGGAGGACGGCACCTATTATTACTGCCGACCATCCGTAGCCGTAGAAAGGGATGCCGAGAAGGGCGATAGAGAGTGTCAGCGAGATATTCTCGCGCTTTGTGCTCTTCTGTACGTAGCTCTCGCGTATGGCCCATATCACTGTGGACACAAGCACTATGATGTATATTATGACACCTGTGTTGAAAGGACAGTTCAAGGTGTTCACAAAGAACAGCTCAAACCATCCGCCGACAGTAATGATGCCTGGCACGACACCATAGAGCACCCCGGCCACGATGACAAATGACACCGCGAGGGCTATCAGCGAGCCCTTTAGGTCGGCATTGGGGAATTTCTTGTAGTAATATACCAGTACGATGGCTGGGATGCAGAGGAGGTTCAGCAGATGGACACCTATCGACAGGCCTGTCATATAGGCTATCAGCACGAGCCAGCGGTCAGAGTGTGGCTTGTCGGCATTGTCCTCCCATTTGAGTATCAGCCAGAACACTACGGCTGTGAATGCCGATGAGTAGGCATACACCTCGCCCTCTACTGCCGAGAACCAGAATGTGTCGGAGAATGTGTATATCAAGGCTCCTACAAGTCCGCTGGCCTCTATCGCTATGAGCTTTGCCATAGGTATCTCGTCGGTGTCTCTCTCTATGATGAGCTTCCGTGTCAGATGGGTTATCGACCAGAAGAGGAAGAGAATACATGTGGCTGATAGGAGCGCGGACATGGTGTTTACCATAAGCGCCACTTTTGTCGGGTCGCTTGCAAACTGGGAGAACAGGTTGGCTGTGAGCATGAAGAATGGTGCGCCCGGTGGGTGGCCCACCTCAAGCTTGTAGCCTGTGGTGATAAATTCAGGACAGTCCCAGAATGATGCTGTCGGCTCGATGGTAGAGCAATATACGAAGGCGGCGATGATGAATGTCACCCAGCCAAGGATATTGTCTATGAGACGATACTGTTTCATTTTTGATGGTTTTTGTATTTTTGTTATTATTCCTTATTCTGTTTTTGTTGCCGGCTGTTGCCGCCATGTATTCTACACATGAATGCATATTACGTGGCAAAATTAGTTATTCTTCACGTAATATCAAAATTTAGTGTTCCCTTTTTACATTTTATTTACAGAAAAAGCATTACCTTTGCATTATGAAACGGCTGTCAGCGTGCTTCCCGCATGTTCTGCCATCAGCTTGGAGACAGCTCTCACATGTTTGTGGCTTGCCACAAAGCTATCATAATCATCCCACCTGTATATATACATGAGCATCAACAACACCAACACGCCCACCCCTCCGGCATGGCTTAGCTCCATACCTTTCATAACCCTTGTCATCATGCTCTCTGTGACAATATCTGTCTTCGGCAGCGATGCCCTATCCGGGCCGTCACAGATAGCTCTCCTGACATCTACGGCAGTCTGTGTCGTCCTCGGCATGGCATTCTGTGGAGTAAGATGGAGCGAGATAGAGCACAGCATAGAGAACAAAGTCCACGAGACGACGGTCTCCATCTATATCCTCCTTGTCATAGGTATGCTCTCCGGGGCGTGGATGATAAGCGGTATTGTCCCCACGCTCATCTGTTATGGAGTACAGGTGATTCACCCCACAGTGTTCCTTGCCTCGGCCTGTGTCATCAGTGCTGTCGTGTCGTTGATGACAGGCTCGTCGTGGACTACGATAGCCACTATCGGCCTTGCCCTCCTCGGCATAGGGCGTGCTCTCGGTTTCCCTGACGGATGGACAGCTGGCGCGATAATCTCCGGCGCATACTTTGGCGACAAGATGTCTCCTCTCAGCGACACCACTGTCCTCGCGTCGTCAACCAGTGGCACTCCGCTTTTCACCCATATACGATATATGATGCTCACGACGGGTCCCACGATTTTCATCACGCTCGCCATATTCTCCTTGGCTGGTTTGTGGATGGGGAGCGGGCAGGAGGCAGACACCACAGAGTATGTCACAGCCCTTGAGCACACTTTCGCCATCAGTCCGTGGCTGCTGCTTGTGCCCCTGGTGACGGCATTCCTTATATACAAGAAGGTGCCGTCGCTGATAGTGCTCTTCACCTCGGCCTTGCTCGCTGTCATTATGGCGCTTATATTCCAGACAGACACACTATGCCAGATAGCGGGAGCCAGCGATGCCACACCACGGTCTCTCTTCAAGGGTGTCGTCCTCACTCTCAGCACGAGCACATCCGTCAGCACAGGGGTGCCTCTCCTTGACAGCCTCGTCTCTACCCGTGGCATGTCGGGTATGCTTGATACCATATGGCTGATACTCTCTGCCATGATTTTTGGTGGTGCGCTAACAGCCTGTGGCATGTTGCGCAGTTTCCTCCACGCCATAGCGCGCCGCATGGTCAGGACACGTGTCGGACTCGTCTCAGCCACCGTCTTCAACGGCATTGCCATGAACCTCATGACGGGCGACCAGTATATCTCTATCATCCTCTCATCCAATATGTTCCGTGAGGAGTATGAGCGTCAGGGCTATGAGGCTCGCCTCCTCTCGCGCTCTTGTGAGGATAGCGCCACGGTGACATCTGTCCTCATACCATGGAATACGTGTGGCATGACTCAGGCTACAGTGCTCGGCGTTGCCACGCTGACCTATCTGCCCTTCTGCTTCTTCTGCTATCTCTCGCCGCTCATGTCAATCATTCATGCCGCCATAGGGTGGAAGATAAGGCGCAATCCTCCTCTTGAAAGCATATCACCTAACTCCATATAATAACCCTTTCCGCTCTACCCCTTCTCTTAACTCCCATAGGAAAAAATGATTGGACGTTTCGCACCATCACCGACAGGCCGTATGCATCTCGGCAATATTTATTCTGCCCTTCTCGCCTGGCTCTCAGCGCGCAAGCAGGGTGGGGGCTTTGTGTTGCGTATTGAGGATATTGACCGCCAGCGCTCGCGCGAGGAATATGCCCTTCAGATTGACGATGACCTCGTGTGGCTTGGCCTCGACTGGGACGAGCGCTATGTGCAGAGCGCACGGAGCCATATATATGAGCGTTATCTCTCTCGTCTCGAGGCTCTCCATCTGACATACCCCTGCTACTGCACCCGTGCCGACATCATGGCCACACAGGCGCCACATGAGTCAGACGGGAGAGTGGTATATAAAGGCACATGCCGTCCGGGCAATATCCCCGAGGGGACGGTCCATAATCGTCCCGGGGCTGTGCGTGTCATGGTGCCTGACGAGGATATCACGTTCTGCGATATCCACTATGGCCGTCATACGGTCAATCTCTCACGCCAGTGTGGCGATTTCATCCTCCGCCGTGCCGATGGGGCATGGGCCTATCAGCTCGCCGTCGTCGTTGACGATGCTCTTATGGGCATCACAGAGGTTGTCCGTGGACGCGACCTCATCCTCTCTGTCCCCCAGCAGCTCTACCTCTTCCGTCTCCTTGGCCTGCAGCCTCCCTCTTATGCCCATGTCCCCTTGTTGTGTAATGAGGCATGCCAACGGCTCTCCAAGCGTGACAAGAGTCTTGACATGGGAGAGCTGAGAGCACGCTTCAAGCCCGAGGAACTTGTCGGGCTGCTGGCTTACTATGCCGGACTGATGCCTCGTCCTGAGCCTGTCGCGGCTCGCGATGTCGTCAGCCTCTTCTCGTGGGACGCTCTTCCATTGACAGACATCACTGTCCCCTCAGACCTAAGCGACACTATCAAAAGCGTCTGAACCTCTCAGGTTATCGTTCTGTTCGCAGGTGATGGGCATGGTTGTTGAAGAGTTGCGTAAACCTCGTTTCCCAGCTGCCTCTCAGGCTTAATCCCATTTTGCGTCTATACACCTATATAAAAAACATCTATGCCTATGGAACCATTCAAGATACATATCCTCGGCTGTGGCTCTGCCACGCCCACTATGCGCCATCTTCCCTCGTCACAGGTTGTTGAGATACGGGGAAAGTTCTTCATGATTGACTGTGCTGAGGGCACACAGCTACAGCTACGCCGCACACGCATACCCTTCACAAAGCTACAGGCCGTCTTCATATCACATATCCATGGCGACCATTGTCTTGGGCTTATAGGCATGATATCAACTTTCGGACTTCTTGGTCGCACAGCCCCCCTGCATGTCTATGCCCCACGAGAGCTTGAGACAATGCTCTTCAGCCAGATAAAGCTTTTCTGTCATGACCTCGGCTATGATGTCATATTCCATGCTGTCGATACTACTGTCCATGCTACAATATTCGACGACCGCAGCCTGTCTGTTGAGACCATACCTCTGAAGCACCGTGTCCCCTGCTCTGGATTCCTGTTCCGTGAGAAGCCTTCACTGCCGCACATAAGGCGTGACATGATTGACTTTTATGGCATACCCCTCTCTCAGATAAACAATATCAAGGCTGGCCAGGACTGGGTGACACCCGACGGGACTGTCGTCCCCAATAGCCGTCTCGTGTCTCCTGCTGACACTCCGCGTGCCTACGCTTACTGCTCGGATACTGCCTATCTGCCTGAACTGAGGACTGTCATCAACGATGTCAATCTCCTCTACCACGAGGCGACATACGGTGAGGATGGCATCGCTAACGCCGAGAAATACTGCCATTCGACGGCACGTCAGGCGGCTATGGTGGCGAGGGACAGCCATGCCTCGCGCCTGATGATAGGCCATTACAGCTCACGCTATCCTAAGGAGACCATACTGCTCGAAGAGGCACGGCAGATTTTTCCCGACACTATCCTTGCCGACGAAATGATGGTGATCGATGTATAGACTGATATGTATGGGCGGGAAAACGAAAAGTACATGGGAGTGGATGTGGCAAATACGATGTAA
>JBJEAW010000110.1:0-2777 GCA_051869435.1 Prevotella sp.
CAAGGGGTTGATTTCGGTTTTTGTCTTTCCAGCTGACACAGGATTTCCCGAGTGCAGAATTATTTCGACCTGTACGGTCGAATTATTTTCACAATGATTGTATTGCATAGTGGTGCAGAATCAGCATGTGATGAAAAGGAGCATAGCCGATATCATCTAAAGCGAGACTTGTCCTCTGGACCCCCACTGGCCGAAGGAAAGTAATTAATAGAACCCACCTATAATACAATCCTGCACACCTGCTTACATATCAGAATGTCATATTGATGGCGAAACGGACTCCATTCTTTATGGCGGTATCGAGCCCCTTGTATGTCACACGGTGTATATAGTCCACCTCAAGGAATTTGAAGATATTGTGTATGCCGGCTGCAATCTCCACGTATGGTTTGTTGTCCATGACGTTACATCCCTCAGGGAACTGGAACAGTATATCGTCATTCCTGTTCTGCTCGAGGAATGGGTTGTTCTTGTCTGTCAGTTTGCCCCACATGCCGCGCACACTGATGTACTCTCTCCACTTTAGCATCTTCAGCAGGGGGACACGGTTGAAGAGCTTGCCGTTGAGGTCCCATGAGACATGCCACATGGCGTAGCGGTCGTTAAGGAACTCCATGTTGTTCATGAGCTGGAAGGTATATGTTCCTGGCTGTGCCAACCATGAGAGGTTCACCTTCGGCATGATGAGCAACGGGAACGGCACTTTGTCCCATTGTGCTCCGCCTGACACGTATATGTCGAGCTTTCCCCATGAGTTGAGCCAGAATCGCTTGTATATGCTTGCCTCGGTATAGTTGCTCTTATACTTACCGCCGAGGACGCCGTCTATGGCCATGGTATGGTCGATGGAGAATATCGGGGCGTCGAGGTTGATGGGATAGCGCCGCTGCTTGGTGTTGATGAATGTCTCTCCCGGGGCGAATCGGAATCCGAGATGCACGTCTGTCGTGCGCACCTCATGGTTCCATGGTGTGCCATCGGCCTTGACAAACTCCATCTTCGCCGCGCCCTTGATGCCCTCAGCCTTCAGTCCTATCGTCGTGGCGAATCCGGCCAGCGTCTCATACTTGAACTCTATCTCCTGGCGGTTGTAGAAGTACATCATGTCAATGTCGCGTGTCTTGAACGCCATGAAAAGGTTATCCTTGTTCGTGAGGAGATATTTGTCTGACGGCGACATGATGTCATACTCTGTCAGCAGCGACAGCTGTCTTATCGGGAACTCCCATGGCTCGTTGTTCTTCTTGTTGAACGCATAGGTGATATGGTTAGAGTAGTACCACTTGTTGCTCGATATGCCACGCGCTATGTATCCGTCCCAGAAGAGGTGGGGGTTGAGTGCGGCTGTCGTGCGGCCAGACATGCGGAATCGCCATCCATCCACTATGTTCTTGTTGACGATGGTATTGACAGGGCCGATGTCAAACTTCGAGGGTATGGAGTCGCTTGTCGTCGTGCTGACGTAGTTGTTCATGAAAGCCTTTAGGATGAAGAGCATTGTCTTCATGCCCGGCATACTGGAGAATTTCTTTGTGAAATCTCCCATCGACGACTCTGACTTTGTCAGCTCCACGGTACGGAATCTCTGCCAGAAGTCTTTGCCACGGTTGCGCGAGTCGGCGTCACGGACGAAAGTCGCCGTGCCCCTGAAGTTATGCTTTGATATAGGGTCGAACTTATACTCAGACAGTTTCGTGGAGCGTATGATGGCCGCATTCTTCATCATGCGGTTTATCTTCATCTCGACGAGCATGTTGTCCGTGTCGAGCACCCATTGGCCATTGGGCAGCTTGATGTACTCCTGCTCTATCTTCATGTTCTCGACAAAGTTGACATCGCTCTTCTTCGGTATCGTGAGCGACACTTTCCTCACATGGAGCGTGCTGTCGGCGAGCACCCATATATCGCCTCTGAAGCCGAAGTCCTGCTGGTTGTTAGGGACAAAGCTGAGCCCTATACACTTGTCCTTGTCTATATAGCATGTGTCAGTAATGTAGAAGCGGTAGAAGGCTATGGCATCCTTGCCGATAGGCGATGTGAAGGGGAACTGCAGCAGGCGTATCTGGTCGTCATAGATATCCACATCGGTGAATATGTCCTTCATGGAGGCGTCGAGGATGTTTCCCGCTGTCTCCACGAGGTTGGCCACGCCTACCGAGCTTTCTCCGAGCACGGTTGTCTTCTCGCGCCGTGGGTTTTTCCGATATACCTTGCGGCTGACTGTCTCGCTTATCTGTATCGGGCAGATAAGCTTCCCGTTCATCGGGCATACCTCTATCTGATCGACGAGCCAGTCTTTGTTGCCCTTCTCTCTCTGCTCGGCCACATCGTCGGGCGTCACATTGTTCTTGGCGAGTGTTAGTTTCTGATATTTGTAGTATTCGTAGTAGTCGTTATTGTCGAGGTCTGTGCGTTTCTTTGCCGCTATGACTCTCTTCATCAGCTCTACGGCAGGGTTGTCCTTGCGTGAGTATTTAGAGCGTTTTGACTTCACGACGACTTCCTGAAGCTGCTTGGTGTCTGGCTTCAGCTTCACCGTGAGCCGCGACGGTGTCTTCTCTGTGATGAGGATGCTCTCTGTCTTATAGCCCATGGCACTGAAGAAGAGCTTCCATCCGTTATGGCGGTCGATAGAGAAACGGCCTTTCGCATCGGCAGCCACCATGATATGGTGTGTGCGGTAAACCACTCCGGCGAGTGGTATGGTGTCACCTGTGTAGGCGTCAATCACGACGCCTGTTATCCTTTGTGCGCATACACTCACGGCTGTCATGAGC
>JBJEAW010000111.1:0-12166 GCA_051869435.1 Prevotella sp.
CATAAATAATAAATGAATGTATTCTGTCGCCCCCATATATTTCACGGAAAGTGCTAAAGGGCATCGATCTCCTTCTGCAAGAGTTTAAGGAACAAAGCTCCATGTCCGCCATCCATCTGTACATGATGGAACTGGAAACTGACAGCGAGTGTCGTACGGAACCAGCTCTGGGACAGACTTGGGACAACGGCCTCATGATATCGTCCCCACATGACCATAGGATTGTTGAAGCCCTTGGCATATTGATTGACGATACAGTCAAGCTCTGTCTCTATCATGGCTGATGTCCCGATAACCATCATCTCTCTGTCAAGGCATATATTCTGGCACATGGCAGCTGCCTTGGAACAGATGGAACGGTAATCAGCTGAGAATTGTTGGATGCTGTCACTGTATGGTATATCACAGTAGTTGATTCCGCCTTCTGAGTTTGCCACGACAGGTCCGACAGCCAAACGGTCGAAACGATACATCTTGTCATCTTGTGGAAGATAGAAGAACTCGGGTATCTGTGATGCAGCCTTACCGATACACCAGCACATCATCATATTAAACGACAAATGATTACGGCGGCAACACCTTATCATGTGGCTGACGTTGAGTGTCTTTACGAGCGTGACCATAGGCATCGGCGATGACATCCAGAGGTCAAAGGCTGTGGCGCGCGATGTTTCTTGCGGGTTGATTTCTGTTCTCATTTTGGAGGAGGAGTTTTGAGGTACATAGTTGTGGGCAGACAGAAATGTGAAAAGACGGGGAGGCTCCGCAATGGACTAAGCAGGAAATGAAAAAGTTACCACCTCAATACATTATGAAGTGGCAACTTTTATAAAGAGAGGGGGCATGTCTGACACTGGATATCACCCTCTGCCTGTCACGGTTTCAGTCTGTGGACTGGGGGTCAGAGCCCCTTGCCATGACAGTTCTTGAATTTCTTGCCTGAGCCGCATGGGCAGGGGTCGTTACGCCCGGGGAGCTTGTCTCTGACGATAGGAGCTCGGCGGACTGGCTGCTGCTGTTGCTGTGCCGCCTGCTGCATCTGTCTCTGTGTCTCTGAGAGTGGCTGCTGGGCGGGGGCGTTAAGGTCTGCCTTCTGCTCGGTATAACGCTGCTGGTGTTCCTCGGGAGCTGCCTCGCGCACATCGTCGGGCTGCTGCTCTGGCAGTTGGCCGCGCATGAGGACAGAGGCGATGCGGTCGTTCATCTCGTTTATCATATTGTCCCATAGCTTCACGCTCTCAAGCTTGAATATGAGGAGAGGGTCTTTCTGCTCGTAGCTTGAGTTCTGGACAGAATGCTTCAGCTCGTCAAGCTGGCGCAGGTTCTCTTTCCACGAATCGTCTATGATGCGCAGCATGATGACTTTCTCAAACTGCTTCACTACCGAGCGGCATTCTGTGTCGTACGCCTCCTTGAGGTCGCACGGCAGCTGATATACCTGCTTGCCGTCTGTTATAGGCACCACGATGCGCGAGAAGACATGGCCCTGGGTCTCATAGACCTGCTTTATGACAGGCATGGCCTGCTGGCATATGCGCTCTGTCTTACGTGTGAAAGTCTCCATGGCCCGCTGGAATGTCTTCTCCTCAAGCTCTGCACGCTCTACCGTCTTGAACTCGTCCTCTGTGAAAGGGCATTCGAGCGAGAGTACCTTCAGGAGCTCCTCACGCACACCGACATAGTCGTTGTTGGCGATGATGGAGGTGACACGATCCCAGATGAGATTGGCGATATCCATACCGATGCGCTCGCCCATGAGGGCATGGCGGCGTTTCTCGTAGATGACGGTGCGCTGCTTGTTCATGACATCGTCATACTCAAGGAGACGCTTACGTATGCCGAAGTTGTTCTCCTCGACTTTCTTCTGTGCGCGCTCTATGGCGTTGGTGACCATCGACGACTCTATGCGCTCGCCCTCCTTGAATCCGAGCTTGTCCATGACAGAAGCAATACGCTCTGAGGCGAAGAGACGCATCAGCTTGTCCTCAAGGGACACGTAGAAGACAGATGAGCCTGGGTCGCCCTGACGTCCGGCACGTCCACGCAGCTGGCGGTCAACACGGCGTGACTCGTGACGCTCTGTGCCGATAATGGCAAGACCGCCCGCAGCCTTCACCTCTGGCGAGAGCTTGATATCCGTACCACGTCCGGCCATGTTCGTGGCTATCGTCACGGCACCAAGGAGACGCTCCTCTACGCGCTCATTGCCATTCTCGTCAGTGATGGTGACTTTGCCCATATTGCTCTGTCCGGCGAGAGCGACGATGTCCGCCTCTTTCTGGTGAAGCTTGGCATTAAGCACCTGATGGGGGATATTGCGCATCTTGAGCATACGGGAGAGGAGCTCAGATATCTCGACCGATGTCGTGCCGACAAGCACTGGGCGTCCATTGTTCCTCAGCTCGACAATCTCGTCTATGACAGCGTTATACTTCTCACGTGCGGTCTTATATACTCTGTCGTCAAGATCCTTGCGCTGTACAGGGCGGTTGGTAGGTATCTCGACAACATCAAGCTTGTAGATATCCCAGAACTCGCCTGCCTCGGTGACGGCGGTACCTGTCATACCGGCAAGCTTATGGTACATGCGGAAATAGTTCTGGAGCGTGATGGTGGCGAATGTCTGTGTTGCGGCCTCGACACGTACATGCTCCTTGGCCTCGACAGCCTGATGGAGGCCGTCGCTCCATCGTCTTCCCTCCATGATACGTCCTGTCTGCTCGTCAACAATCTTCACCTCTCCGTCAATGACGACATACTCATCATCCTTGTTGAACATGCAGTATGCCTTGAGAAGCTGCTGAAGAGTGTGGACACGCTCTGACTGGACAGCATAGTGTGTCAGCATCTCGTCTTTCTTGTCGAGACGTTCCTCCTCGCTGAGTCCTTTCTCATTCTCAAGCGCTGAGAGCTGGGAGGTTATATCGGGCAGTACGAAGAGGTCGTCCTGATTCACCTGCTTGGCGAGCCATGCTGTTCCCTTGTCAGTAAGGTCGCATGAGTTCTGCTTCTCATCGACCACGAAGAACAGGGGCTCGACAGCCTCTGGCATACGGCGGTTGTTGTTCTCCATGTAATGCTCCTCGGTGCGGAGCATCCCGGCCTTTATGCCTTCTTCTGAGAGGAACTTGATGAGCGGCTTGTTCTTTGGCAGGGCCTTGTATGAGCGGAAGAGGGCGAGGAATCCTTCGTCGAGCGACTTGTTGCCTTCGTCTTTCTTTTCGTCCTCAAGGAGTTTCGCGCCGGCAGAGATCATCTGCTTGGCATCAGCGAGATACTGTGTGGCGAGCTTACGCTGCACATCGACGAGACGCTCTACAAGGGGCTGGTACTCCTCGTACATCTGGTCGTCGCCCTTGGGCACAGGGCCGCTGATGATAAGTGGCGTGCGGGCATCATCTATGAGGACAGAGTCAACCTCATCGACGATGGCATAGTTATGGCGGCGCTGCACAAGATCGGAGGGTGAAAGAGCCATATTGTCGCGCAGATAGTCGAATCCGAACTCATTGTTTGTGCCGAATGTGATATCTGCCATGTATGCCTTGCGGCGTGCATCAGAGTTAGGCTGGTGCTTGTCGATACAGTCAACACTGAGCCCATGGAACTCGTAGAGCGGCCCCATCCACTCAGAGTCACGCTTGGCGAGGTAGTCGTTGACAGTGACGACATGCACTCCGTTCCCTGTCAGGGCGTTGAGGAAGACTGGTAATGTTGAGACAAGTGTCTTTCCCTCACCCGTGGCCATCTCTGCTATCTTGCCCTGATGGAGCACTACGCCACCGAAGAGCTGCACGTCATAATGTACCATCTCCCATTTCAGGTCATTGCCTCCGGCAGTCCAGTGGTTATGGTATATGGCTTTGTCTCCGTCAATGGTGACGAAATCTTTTGAGGGGTCGGCAGCCAGCTCACGGTCAAAATCGGTCGCTGTGACTATTGTCTCCTCGTTCTCACAGAATCTGCGAGCGGTATCCTTGACGATGGAGAACGCTACGGGCATTATCTCATTGAGGCCTTCCTCATAAAGGTCGAGCACCTCTTTGTCAAGCTTATCAATCTTCTGGAATATAGGCTCTCTCTCGTCGATAGGTGTCTGCTCTATAGTAGCCTTAAGCTCCTCTATCTCTTTCTGCTTTGCCACGCCTTTCTCATGGATGTAAGCCTGCAGCTCCTTTGTCTTCGCACGGAGCTGGTCGTTGTCAAGCTGGCGTATCTCATCGTACGCTGCCTTGACCTGCTCAACGAACGGCTGTATAAGCTTCATGTCGCGTGAGGACTTATTGCCGAACATTGACTGTAGGAATTTAATGAAGTTCATATATTATCTGTTTTTTTATTTCGTTTTGTATTAGGACAGTCTATGTGGACTGACAGAGATACGAGGCTGCGCCAGACAATACGGGATGAGGGGAGGGGGATGGCCTATTCCCTGTATTGCTGACAGTGTCTGTGTGGTCATGTACAGCCCACTTTTTATGCCTTTGATCGTTTTCAGTCTGCAAAGTTAATGATTATTTATGACATAACAGCCATAAAATCAAATATATTTTAGTTTGAGCGGCAAGGTGGGTATAGGGTATATGCAGCAACAGCCAGCTGGCAGCATGTCACGAATGACAGGCGGTCACCCCCCATAGTGTATGCCGCACTTATGCCCTGCCTGTGTCCCACATGTATTCCCATTCGCCCATTATCTCAATGGCCTCGCCTTGCTGGCGTTCGGAGCCCTTATACGTATGGCGTTGGCGATAGTGGGCGCTATACGGTCAACGGAGACCTCCTCGTCCACCACTTTCTGCTTTACGCCATTGCCATATATAATAATAGGAGTATATACTCCGTACTTTTTCCATGGCTGCTGTCTATTGGTCTCCTCGTTAAGCAGTTTCCATCCCGGGGCAATATCGACTATTATGTCTCCAGACGCTGTGGCACTCATCCCGTTTCTTAACAGTTGTGTATGTCTGTCACGTGCGTCTGCAAGAGAGAATACTGTGTGTGCGCCGCTTATGCCGTCAGAGAGTATAAGCATCTCGCGCGCTTTCTCCAGCACCTCGTTCAGCCTCACTTTCTTACGCTCTATCAGCTTATGGTCGATATATATCTGGTTGTCATAGAACGCCTCGACATATCTCGCCTGGCCATAGATGGCCGAAAGATACATATTCAGGAGGTTTGCGGTCCTGTTAATATACACTGTACCGGCAGGAACCATATATGTCTTATAGTCAATGGTCTCCTCGTCATAATAACCTGTTGAGGAGACAATGAAGAGAACCCTCCCCGCCCCTATTCGTTGCTCTATCGTCGTGACAAGGCGCCCGATGGCGTCATCAAGCTTCACATAGACATCCTTGGGGGCGGCTGTGGCTGATATGGCTCCTGTGTATTGTATATTCAGGAGGTCAGTGGTCTGGTCATACCCGAGATGCTCTGACGCGACACACATGAGGGCCATGTTTGTTATGTCGCTGTTGACGAGTGGCGACTTCACATAGTCAGCATAACGCGAGCGTCCGCCGAAGAGCGAGTTCATTGTCTTCAGCTTGCTTGACGGTGTGTTGGCCCTGTTGAACGTCACGACCCATGATGGCGTTATCTTGTTATAATATGTTGATGTCGTCCACAGCCCCGACTCTGGTGAGACCCACATCGCACAATCAGCATTATGCCCGGCGAGAAGCACCGCCGCGTCAGCATCTGCCGCCACGGAGAACACTTTGGCGGCATTCTTTGACGCTATTTTCAGCTCATCGCCAATTGTAGAGACGAGCATATTTGTCGGTGCTGGCGCGTCGCCTCGTGGTGTCAGCAGCGACATCTGCTCTGTCACACATGATATGGGCTGGAGTGATTTTCTTGATATCCATGTCTCTGCTATTATTCCGTTGCTGAATGGTGCAGAGCCTGTTATCAGTGCGGCTGTCGCCGATGCCCTGTCAACAGGGGCAAACGGCATCTCGGCATTAGTGTACAAAGCCCCGTCGGCCATCAGCTTCCTGAATCCGTCTTTGCCGTACAAGGGCATATATGTCTCAAGATAGTCGCCGCGCAACTGGTCTATGCTGATATTCACGACAAGGCGTGGCGCATCTGGCACAGCTGTCTGTGCCTCTGCCTCTGACGCCAAAAGCGATAATATGATTATATATAGATAATGGTTCATCATTAATCTGCCAACCGGTTTGTTTTTGTTTAGTGGGGAGGTAATCCCCTCAAGGGTGGTGTCCAATTATGTTATTCTTAATATTTTTGTTGTACGCATGGTCATCACGGTTGCAGCTCATTGCCGCGCCGCCGTCACATGCTCTGGCTGCTCTGGCTGTGTCTTCTGCCTGGCCTTGACTCTCTCGTCGGCTACTATCCCTAGAGCGTACCTAATCATGACTGTCACGGATAGTATCTTCACAGCGGGGTCAAGCCATTGTATCCCGAATGCGGACAAGACGACCATGAGGCATATCATGATTGCTCCAGTCTTCCATATCCAATGGCATCCGCCACGCATCCTGTTCCTAATGGCCTTCCATCCGAAAAGGATGGGTATGGGGTTGAAGAGAAGTATCTGTATGTTTGTCCTGACAGTCGGATGCTGTGAGCCTACCATGGCAGTTATTATTAGCCCGCACACTCCCATTATGACAAAAAGTATGCCATCAAGCATCCACATATATCGCCCTGTCCTCCATTCGAGCAGCGACAGGGCGGCGACGACAGCAAGGAGAATGGACGAGCACGTCACAGGTGTCAGCGGGAAGCCCTTTGCTGTCCATGGGGTGGCCTCTTTGACAGGAGTCGTTGTCGTCTCCACGAGTTTCCGTCTCTCGCCCTTGTTGTCAATGACGTAAGCCTTCTCCATCGCCTTCATGGCCGACAGTGGCAATGCGCGCGTATCATCCCCATGCAGAGGTCTGTCAGCTCCTACGCCGAGCAGGAGGTCATTCCCCAGGCTTGCCCACGGTGATCCATTGTTCAGCCTGTGCAGCATCTGCCTCATCGTCATCCCGTCGTCTATGGTATTGTCATAGACAACCTTGCCATCAATGTTCTCTGTGACTATGTCACATGCCCTTGTGGTGCAGTTGTCATAATAGAAATTATACCTATAGACTCTGTTCTCGGGCTTGTAATTCTCCATCAGGGCGTCTATGACACGCTGTTTCTCTGTGTCTGTGAGGCTTATCACCTGTTGTGTGACACGGCTTCCATAGTATTCATATTCACGGCAGAACACCTCAAAAGGCTCTATGCCCATCTCATAATCTGTAAGCCCGAACACAAACCTTAGCACGAAAAATGGTTTCGAGAACGAGAACATGCCATAGTTGACAGCGAGATCCATCCCCCGTCTCCTGTCCTCCACACGCAATGCGGTATGCCCGTAAAGACTGTAAACCTCATCGTGTGGAGAGCATGTCAGCAGCGATATACGCACGCAATCACCCTCTGCCAGCGAGTCGGGGCTGACAGGGCGTTCCTGTATACTATATGCTGTTGTGCTTAGGGGTATGTGCAGTAAAAATGCTAAAAAAAAGGCATATAAATGTTTCACGATGCAAAAATAACTTATATTTCTGATATAACGTGCTTTTATTCCCAAAAAAATATATAATTTTGCAGCAAATTTATACTTTCCGCACAAGATGCGGAGGATTTTTAACACTTATGAAGAATATTATCCTATTCCTGATGACGTTTGTCCCTTGTGTCTCAGTGGCCCAGAGCGGGACAAACTCACCATACAGCCAGTACGGTCTTGGTCTCTTAAGCGACCAGTCAACAGGTTTCAACCGTGGTATGGAGGGTGTTGCCCTTGGTATGCATGAGCCAAACCAGGTGAACTATCTTAACCCGGCCTCTTACGCGCGCATTGACAGCCTTACTTTCATTTTTGATGTTGGCATGGCAGGCCAGATAACCAATTTCAAGGAAGGCTCACATAAGGTCAATGCCAACAACTCAAATTTTGAGTATGCCGTGGCGGCATTCCGGGCTGCCAAGAATGTCGGAGTGTCATTTGGTATGCTCCCATTCACAAACATCGGCTACAATTACTCATCAACAAATTCCGTCTCCTCATCATCCTCTGCCACATACACGACGACATACGATGGCACCGGAGGCCTACGCATGGCATATCTCGGTATAGGCTGGATGCCGGTCAAAGGTCTCGCGGCTGGAGCCAACATAGCCTACCTATGGGGCTCATATAACCGTAATGTGGTGAACAGCTACTCCGACGCATACGCCAACACCATAGGACGCTACTACTCGGCCGATGCCTCAAGCTACCGCCTTGATATCGGCCTGCAATACACCCTCCCATTAGGCAAGAAGGACAACATCACCCTCGGTGCCACATATACCCCAGGCCACGCTCTGGGCGGCACAGCCGATATGAACGAGGTGAGCACAAACTCACAGACAGGCGTTTCTGACACCACATCATACAGCCACAGCCGCGCGCTATTCATCCCCACATCATTCGCAACAGGTCTGGCATGGTACCATACAACCCGTTGGCGTGTAGGTCTCGACTACTCTCTGCAGCAGTGGTCATCCCGCAAGTTCCCTGACATAAGAGACGGTAGATACGTTCTCTCTGACGGTGTCCTGCAAGACAGGCATAAGGTAAGCCTTGGCGGCGAGTTTGTCCACAAGGCTCTAAGCCGCCGCTATCTTGACAGGGTTCATGTACGTGCCGGTGTCAGCTACTCCACGCCATACACAAAGATCAACGGCCATGACGGCCCTAAGGAGATCTCCGCGTCGCTCGGCTTCGGCCTGCCTATCACAAACGGGTGGAACAACCGCTCGATGTTCAACATCTCAGCCCAATGGGTGCAGCGCTCTGCCGACGGCCTTATCCGCGAGAATGCTTTCCGCCTGAATATCGGCATCACATTCAACGAGCGATGGTTCATGAAGTGGAAACTTGAGTAGCCCCTCTCCTCTCTGCCTCTATCGCCTCCCAAGTCCCTCTCTCGTAAGGGGGGAGATGGAGTTGTAATTACGGACAGATACCAGGGGAGTATGACGCTGACATACACCTGTGCCCAACAGTCACCCGCCCCCGAAACGTCATTATACCCACACGGCACACGGTTAGTAACGGTACAGATAGAGACATCGTGCTGTAGCCGCCGCCCGCGCGCTGGCTGTCAGCCCCCTCTCCCTCTGTACCGTTTTCTGTTGGCAGCGCCCCCCCTTCTATCCCCTGTGGACGTGCGGTTATCGCCCTTATAAAAAAGTGAGAACAAACAATGAAAAGACAAATCTCTCTCCTCTTTCTCCTTTCTGTGGTCATGGCTTTCAGTGCCGCCATGGTATCATCATGCCAGAAGGAGAAAGAGCATATAGCCCCTGCCGTCAACGCCCGCGACTCGCTGTCCATGATGACGACGTATGGTGTCAACACCCTTATCTCTGACTCTGGCGTCATGAAATACCGCATTGTGGCCGAGGAGTGGGAGGTGAACACAGTCCGTGTCCCGTCACGCTGGATATTCAACAAGGGGCTATTCATGCAGCAGTTCGACCAGAAATTCCACATCGAGGCCTACGTACAGTCAGACACAGCGTTCTATTACGACCAGCAGCGCCTTTGGGAGCTCCGTGGCAATGTGAGCATACGCACTGTTGACGGCCTGCGCTTCACGAGCCAGGAGCTTTTCTGGGACCAGCAGCGACGCGAGTTCTACTCTCACATGTACTCACACCTTGTCACTCCCGAACGCACTCTTCAGGGGACATACTTCAGGAGCGACGAGCAGATGACCCGATATCTTGTTACCGACTCGCGCGGGTCGTTCGAGAGTGCCGATTTCTCTCCGAAGGACGAGACGCCCCAGCAGCCCTCCGACTCGACCGTCGCCGCACCCCCGAAACGCCAGCCCACAACACCTGTGCCACTTTCCACCCCAGCAGGCTGAGCCACACACACCATCTCTCCCCCCATTTCCCTCCACCCACTTACCTTCCTCTCTCTCCCCCTATGTACACAACGCTGATATTATCCATAGCCGTCACCATGCTTTTCTCCGCCTTCTTCTCAGGCATGGAGATAGCGTTCGTCTCGTCGAACAGGATGCTTGTCGAGATGGAGCGCGACCGCTACACCCTGACAAGCCGTCCGCTCCAGATATTCTTCTCCCATCCGAACAATTTTGTATCGACGATGCTTGTCGGCAACAACATAGCCCTTGTCATCTATGGCATACTCATAGCGCGTCTTTTCGACCAAACCATCTTCTCCGGCGTGCCAGAGAGCGTGTCAGTCCCCTTAGACACCATTATATCCACCATTATAGTACTGTTCACTGGCGAGTTTCTCCCGAAGACGATATTCAAGAGCAGCCCCAACTATCTCCTGCGCCTCTTCGCCTATCCCGCCATGCTGTGCTACATCGTCCTCTGGCCGGTATCCCGGTTTGCATCATTCCTCAGCCATCTTGTCCTCCGCCTCTCAGGCCATAAGCCTGACGGAGACTCTCGCGACGATGCTTTCACCCGTGTTGACCTCGACTACCTTGTACAGGCCACGATAGACAACGCCGCCGACCCTGCCCAGCTCGACACCGAGGTGAGGATATTCCAGAATGCCCTTGAGTTTCAGGACACAAAGGTGAGAGACTGTATGGTGCCACGCACGGAGATTGTCGCCGTGGAGCGTACGTGTGCCACGGAAGAGCTGATGCAGAAGTTTGTCGAGAGCGGCAAGTCGAAGATTATTGTATATGACGACGACATCGACCATATCACAGGCTATATCCACTCGTCAGAAATGTTCCGCTCCCCGTCAGGCTGGCAGGAGCATGTGCGACAGATGCCTTTCGTGCCAGAGACAATGGCAGCCCAGAGGCTCATGCAGGTCTTCTTACAGCAGAAGAAGAGCATTGGCGTCGTTGTCGATGAGTTTGGCGGCACGGCGGGCATAGTATGTCTGGAGGATATCGTTGAGGAGATTTTCGGAGAGATTGAAGACGAGCACGACAGCAGCCGCTATACCGCCCAGAAGATATCAGAGCGTGAGTATATGCTCTCGGCGCGCCTTGAGATAGAACAGGTGAACGAGTTGTTCGGGCTCGAGCTGCCAGAGAGCGACGAGTATAAGACCATAGGCGGACTGATACTCCACGAATACCAGAATTTCCCAAAACTCAATGAAGTGGTCGATGTCCCACCCTATTCTTTCAAGATTGTGAAGAAGACGATGACAAAGATAGAGCTTGTGCGGATGACCGTCAACAAGGGGTAAACGGGGTGCACCCAATATATATAAGGCGGCATCGGGACATGCTCGCACATATATTCTCCCCGCGTATGGTATCCTTGTCGGGTGTGGCGTGTGCTTCGTCCTCATATCCAATAAGAGCAGAGAAAGATGGAAACATTCCTCAAGCAGAAATTCGACGAGTTTAACCGCCAGATGTTCGGCGGCCTGCTCCCCCCGCTTCCCATCGAGACCACCAGCGTCAAGTCGTACCTCGGTGTGTGTGTCTATAAGAAGCGCCGCACACTGTCAGGCAAGACAGAGCGCTACGGCTTCCGCATACGTATAAACACGAGAGAGGGTATCAGCGGGAGAGAGATGGAGGACACGCTCATCCATGAGATGATCCACTACCACATCGCCGTCAACGGCATAGCCGACAGCAGCCCCCATGGAGAGGTGTTCCGCAAGATGATGGACGATATAAACCGTAAGTACGACCGGCATCTGACCATCTCACACAAGAGCAAGGCGGGACACGCCCACATGCTTGTCGACCCATGCCCACGCGAGCACATCGTGGCCATAGTGGAAAGACAGGACGGGACAGTCGGGCTGAAGGTGTTGCCACGTGTCATGACGACAATACTGAGATATTACGGATGTGTTTCAGAGAATAAGGATATACGCAGTGTGAGGTTGTTCCTTACCACCAGCCCCTTCTTCAACCGTTTTCCCTGCTCTGGAGCCTTGAAGATGCATATTCTCGACCGCGACACCATCGAGGAGAATATCCGTGGTGAGCAGGAATTGTCGTACGACGGGCATTCTTTGTCTCTTAAAGAGCGTCCGCCCCTCTCACACAAAAAATAAAATAATAATAAATGACATGAGACTACCCTCAAATCCGCAACTAAGCCTTTCAACGTCCTTCTTTCGTGACACACGTCC
>JBJEAW010000112.1:0-46780 GCA_051869435.1 Prevotella sp.
CATCTTTGCACGGTAAATTATCTCACAAGAAAAAACGCTGCGGAATTAAGGTAAATATTAAAATGGTTTTATGAAAAGGAAAATCACAATGATGCTGATGTGTATGGCAGTCACTATAACTGCCTGGGCACAGACAGCAATCACCGGCACCGTGGTCTCCATGACGGACAATGAGCCTATCATCGGAGCGAGTGTGAAGGTGAAGGGTGCGAGCCAAGGCACCGTGACCGACGTGAACGGCAAGTTCACCATCAACGCAAAGCCAGGTGAGACTCTCGTCTTCTCATACATCGGTATGAAGACAAGGGAGGCCCAGGCCAAGAACGGCATGTTCATACAGATATCTACCGACGAGAAGGTGCTCGACGAGGTTGTGGTGACAGCCCTCGGCATGACAAAGAGCCAGAAGACCATAGGCTATGCTGCCAGCACGATGAAGGAGGGCGACCTCAAGGCTGTGCCCGTATCGAATGTCACTGAGGCCATCGCGGGCAAGGTGGCGGGTGTCAGCGTGAACACATCACAGACAGGTCCTGGCGGCGGCACGTCAATCAATATACGCAGCTTCAGCTCCATCACCGGCAGCAACGAGCCGCTGTGGGTCGTTGACGGTGTGCCTATGGTGAACAACGCTGTGGGCAGCGCCATGGGCGACAATGTCATGGGCTCAGGCATCAGCAACCTCAACCAGGACGATGTTGAGAGCATGACGATACTGAAGGGTGCGGCCGCGACAGCCCTCTACGGCTCGCGTGCCGCCAACGGTGTCATCCTCGTGACGACAAAGAACGGCTCGAAGACAGGCAGCAAAAGCTTCCAGATAGAGGCTAACGCCGGCCTGCAGTGGAGCCGCGTGGCCAATCTGCCTCAGATGCAGGATGTCTTCGGACAGGGATGGAACGGCTCACGCACGCTCGACGAGAACGGCTCGTGGGGCCCGGAGATGGACGGACAGTGGCGTGTCTTCGGCGCCATATACGACAACTCACAGCAGATGCAGAAGTTTGAGGCTGTAAAGGACAATGTGAAGAACTTCTTCGAGACAGGCCTCCAGCAGAACTACAGTGTGAACATGTCCGGCCACTCAGACAAGACAACATACTACCTCTCTTACTCAAACATCAGCGAGGACGGCATCATACCGGGCGACAAGGACAAGTACCAGCGCAACACATTCGGTATGCGCGGCAGCCATCAGGCTACACCATGGCTGCGCCTGTCATCCAACATCAACCTCTCGCTGGCCAAGACAAACTCTGTCCCCACCGACCAGGGCACAACGATGATTGACGGTCTATACGAGATGCCGCGCAACATCAGCATCGCTGACCTCCGCGACCTCTCCAACCCGTTCAACACACCTGAGGCTTACTTCACAGAGTATGGCATCACAAACCCTTACTGGGCTATCGAGAACAACTACAGCGAGCTGAACCAGAAGAAGGTGTTCGGCAAGATACAGGCCGACATCACTCCTATAAAGGATGTCACCCTGACCTACCGCCTCGGCCTTGACTACTCAGACTACGACATCAAGGAGGGCATGGCGAAGATCACGGCCGACAACCCCTCGACATCAGGCAGCAACGTGCAGGACGGCTCAGTATATGCGCGCTATGAGCGCCGCTACGAGCTGAACCACGACTTCCTCGCAAACTACATGCACAAGTTCGGCGACTTCGACATCGATGTGACAGCCGGCCTCAACATCAACGAGCGCTATGTGACACGCATGACAACATCGGGCACAAAGCTGACAATAGCCTCAGGATGGTGGGACCTGGCCAACGCCGCGTCATACACACCGTCAGAGGCACAGTCAAAGCGCCGCCTCATCGGCCTCCTCGGCGACATACAGCTGGGATGGAAAGACCAGGTGTTCCTCGACATCACCGGACGTAACGACTGGTCGTCAACTCTCCCCAAGGGCAACAACAGCTTCTTCTACCCCGGCGTGACAGCCAGCTGGCTCTTCACAGAGACGCTGAAGGACATCATAAGCCCCGCGATAATGAACTACGGCAAGCTGCGCGCCGCCTTCGGTAAGACCGGTAACGACGCTGACCCATACTTCACTAACGACACGTTCGTGTCCGGCTTCGCCAACACACCGTATAACAGCAGCGCCATCAACTTCCCTATGGGCAACGGCACAAACTCATTCAAGACATCAGCGACAAAGGGCTCACAGAGCCTCAAGCCAGAGATGACATCTGAATGGGAGCTGGGCGCCGAGCTCCACTTCCTCAACAACCGTGTCACTCTCGACGCCTCTTACTACGACCGTACCACAAGCGACATGATCATGCAGCTGAATGCCGACCCCGCATCAGGCTACAACTACATCATGACCAACTTCGGCAAGGTGAACAACCACGGTATCGAGCTTGCCCTCAACGTTACTCCAGTGCGCACAGGCGACTGGCAGTGGGACATCAACGCCAACTTCTCGAAGAACTGGAACATGGTTAAGGAGCTCCCTGAGGAGCTGGGCGGCGAATACACCATCAACGGATTCTCAACCTCGGCCGACGCCGTGCGCATGAAAGCTGTCGTCGGACAGCCTCTCGGACAGCTCTACGGCTACGAGCAGCAGTATGTCGATGCCAACAACAACCTCAAGTATGCTGTCATCGACGACAAGCTCCAGCTGAATCCGGCATACGACGCCGCGACGGGCAAGATACTCTGCGGCAACGACGGCCTGCCTATCCGCACAAACGATGTCGTATCACTCGGCAAGTCAACCCAGAACCAGTGGACAGGCGGTTTCGGCACAACACTGCGCTGGAAGGGTCTCTCTGTGACAGCCCAGTTTGACGTACACTACGGCGGACACATGTTCTCACGCACAAAGAACCTCATGGGCTTCACGGGCAACGGCATCAACACGATGTACAACGACCGCCGCGCCTTCATCGTGCCTAATTCTGTCGTCAGCGACGGCGAGGGCGGATACGTCGAGAACACGAACATCATCGACGCCTTCTCCGGCACACTGCAGAGCTGGTATGACGGCGGATGCAACATCTCGTCGAACGACCTCCTCGTCAGCAAGACATACATCAAGCTGCGCACACTCGCTGTCGGCTATGACCTCCCGGCCAAGTGGCTCCACATGCTCAGACTCTCTGGCGTGCGCCTGTCGTTCGTAGCCAACAACCTCTTCACCTGGACACCGGCAAGCAACTGCTACATCGACCCTGACACATCATCATACGGCTCAGACCTCTATGGACAGTTCGGCGAGCTGTACAGCAACCCTGGATGCCGCAAGTTTGGATTCAACGTTAACGTGAAGTTCTAAACCGCGGGACATACACACCCTTGTCTCAAACCGGAATACAAGAAACATCAAACAAACGAAAACAATGAAGAAAACAATAATAACCCTGGCAGGCTGTGCGGTAATGGGGCTCGCGTCATGCTCTCTCGACATCAACGACAACCCTAACGCCATCAGCAGCGCCAGCAACGACAATATCCTCCCGACAGCAGAGATGAACCTCGCCACAACGGTCGGTGTCGGATTCAACATGTACGGCGGCTACAACGCCGAGATATACGCCCAGAACGCGGGATGCACAAACTACCTGAAGTACTCACAGTTTGAGGTGACAGCCACAAACACACAGGGCTCTTACTCACAGCTCTACTCACGTGTGCTGCAGCAGCTTGAGGTGGTGCGCCGCCAGAGTGAGAACGAGCCGGGCACATTCCTTGCAGCAACAGCGCTGCGCGCCTACACCTACCAGCTGCTTGTCGATGCCTACGGAGAGACCCCTTACACAGAGGCCCTCACCGACAACACACAGCCGAAATATGACGACGGCAAGGATGTCTATGCCGGAATAATAGCCGAGCTGGAAGAGGCCAAGGCAGCAGCCACAGCAGCCAACAGCGTATGCGCGAACATAACATTCGGAAAGACAACAGCAGCCGCTGGCAATGCGGCAGAGTGGATTAAGTTCGCAAACAGCATCCTCCTCAAGCTCTACATGCGCGAGAGCGGTGTTGTCGATACGAAGAGCAAGGTGGCAGCCCTCGTGGCAGAGAACAACTTCATCACGAGCGATGTCGTTTACGACCAGTGCTGGTCGAACGCAGCCGGCTCATACAGCCCTCTCTACACCGAGCAGAAGACTATCACGAGCGACCTCACCCTCAACTACAACATCACAGCGACAGTGAAGGCCGAGGGTGTCAATGACCTCCGCCTCTACGCCAACTGGTATGACGGCGTGAAAGGCATGGTAGGCAATGTCTCTGGCACAAACCTCTCGTCTGAGCTTGCCGGCACGAACACCGCCGACCTCGCACAGCCTAACTACCGCTACGACATGCCGGTATATCTGATGACAGTGGCCGAGGTTGACTTCTTCCTCGCCGAGTACTACGCCAAGGCAGGCGACAACGCCAAGGCGAAGAGCATGTATGAGGCTGCCGTTGCCGCATCGTTCGCAACAGCAGGTGTGGCTGACGCAAGCGCCGCCGTGACATCTGAGGCTTACCCTTACGACAGCGTGAACCCTATGAAGAACATAGGCATACAGAAGTGGATACACTATGCCACAACGATGCAGGGCTTCGAGGCATGGTGTGAGGCGCGCCGCATAGGCTACCCCGCCTTCTCCGGACAGACAGCAGAGGACATCCTCGCCACTGACCTGAAGAACTTCAGCGCCGTGCCATCAACATACATCCCCGGCACACTCCACACACCAAAGAATGTCTATGCGCCTGTCGGAGCCGGAAAACTGCGCCAGCGCTTCGACTATGCCTCAAGCTCAACACAGTATAACAACAATGTCCCGGCAACAAAGGACCCTGTGGTACCTGTATTCTGGAACAACAAATAAAAAGCGCCTGTAGAATATGAAAAAGTCAATATTATATACCATCGCGTCGCTCTTTGCCGTTGTCATGCTGACAGCGTGCTCTGACGCTGAGGAAGGCCTCGTGCGTGTAACCCACTACGCCACCTTCGAACTGAACGGAGCCGACGCCAACAATGTCACAACAGTGGCTGTCGGCACGCCATACACTGACCCCGGATGCGTCTGCATGGAGGGTGACAACGACATCACAGCAAGCGTTGTCACATCAGGCACAGTTGACGCCAACACTCTCGGCGTTTACCATGTCACATACTCTGCAAAGAACGTTGACGGATTCGAGAGCTCCATCACACGTACCGTCGTCGTCTATGACCCCACAGCCATAGACCGTAACATAGGCGGAACATACACCACAAAGAGCGGCTCTTACCGCTACTGGCTCTCATCAGGCGCCAAGGTGGCATTCGCAGACTACAACATCGATGTCGAGTACGTAGCCCCAGGCCTCTACCACATCAGCGACTACATGGGCGGATACTACGACCAGCGCGCCGGATATGGCTCTGACTACGCCATGAAAGGCTATTTCGCCCTCAACAACGACAACACCATCACAGCCCTGACAGCCGATGTGGCAGGATGGGGCGACAGCGCTGACGAGGTAACCGCCGCTTATGACGAGGCGACAGGAGAGATAAATCTTGAGGTGGCTTATGCCGGCTCAATGATATTCTACATCACACTAACAAAATAAACACTCTTTATGACAATGAAGAAGAATATTATATCGGCCGTCGCAATAATTCTCACTGCATTCAGCATGACAGGATGTAAGGACGGAAACTTCGGCGGTGACTACGAGGTCGAGAGCGTGAAGCTGAAGGATATGTGCGGAACATGGGTCTGCTCGGTCGAGTCGAACGACCCTTGGTTCACCATGCTTTACTACAATGGAGAGAAAGGCTACTCGCCTGAGGTAATCAACGGCGCTTTCGGCGACCCTTACGGCAACTATAGCCCTGACGCCAACGGCGACGGCATAGTTGACGAGAAAGACTTTGACATCTATACCCAAGAAGACTTGTGGTATGACGAATATGGTGTTGGCTCAGTAGAGTTCCTCACCGCAAACACAGCTGCCGACAACACAAACGAGATGATCCTGAAGGATGGATTCTGGAATGAGACAATACGCATCAATGTCGATGCCGACAACATGACATTCTCTGCCGGAACTGTAAAGCAGGACCCCTACCAGACTCTCTCCATCAACCCTGTGACCATCAGCAACACTTATGACAACGACGGGAAACCGGTTGTCATCGGAGGCAAGATCCTGAAGAAGGCCGCCACTGCTCCTGGCTCAGGCATGAAGACCGACTCGATATGCTTCTACGTGAAGTATGCCGACGACTACGGACAGGACATGTACTACAAAGTCTCAGGATATCTCAAGACTGGATATACTGAAGACAACTAATACTATCGGCGGAAGCTACCGCGACGGTTATGTCACGTCATCGTAGCAATCAACCAATGGGAACGCTGACAGCAAACGCCATGGAGCGGACAACACACCGTGGAGCCCGCACATGCGAGAAAAAAAGAGAAGGAGACATTGCCATAGGCATCCCATAATTGAAAAACTAATATTATGGACTGTAACGCCCGTCAGAGGACGGGGGACAGGCATAACGAAGAAGACTGACTCTTCAGCTATTCCGCCAACATAACATTTCTTTATATAGACGAACCCTGCTGAAGCCTCGCGATGAGGCCGTCAGCAGGGTTCTCTGTTTGTCAGGGGGGATTGAAAGAATAGCACGAAAGAGGGAATGGGGAGATAGCAGAGCCATTATCGTGGCGAAAGCCACAGCCAGCGCTGCGCCCAGTCATGCAGGACATCCTTGCGCCATCGTCTGACAGTCGCCGCCCCTTGCCACTGGCCCTCATACATCGAGCTGTCCTGTATGTCTGAATACCAATGTCTCCCCAATGGGATATCAGTGTCAGAAGGGATGCCCGGCCACTCTGGCGTGACATGCAGAGTGCCCCTCATGCCGTCAAACGACGGTATATCTGACTTTATCGTATAGTCAAGACGCGCGGGAGCCTTGGGCGCATAACGCACGACGGCCCATCCACCATCATAGGCGGCATTCCACAGCTGACGGTCTATCTCAAGCACGAAAGGCACTTCCGGGCGGCTACGTCTCCGCAAGCCCGACGGCAGCCTGAGGCGCAATTCCCAGACACCATACACAGGTATGGAGTCGGTATGGCTTGGAGCGTTCGACACACGGTAAGGAGAGGTGTGGATATTCTCAAACTGTCCGCCCCATTTAGGCTGTGAGGGACAGTCGGGATTGCCGTTCATGAGATAGAGCAGTGTCGGCGTGTCGCCCATCTTCAGCGCGCCATCATAATACTTGCCAAAGTCTGCGCCCAGATGGCCGGCATCCTTTATGATGTCATTATAGAAGCTGCGGTCCTTGCCTTTCTCGATGAATCCCCGGTAAGAGGCATTGTCCTCTATCATCCAGAGGTCCGGGAAGTTTCTCGCGATATAGGTATAGGCGTTGCTGCCCCACTTCTTGTTAGGGCCTCCTATCCAGCAGACACGTATCTTCCCCGCTATATCAGGAGCGTCATGCAGAGCCTGCGCCACATCCTCAAGCGCTCCCCAGACAAGAATCCATAACGGCCTGTCGGCCTCGCGCCGCGCACACTCGACAATCCACTGTGAGCCCTCAGTGGGGCGGTCGTATCCGGCTAAGGGTGCGGCACCATGGCGTCCCTGCCGGCAGAGGGGGCGTAGCGAATCGGGCGTGAGCAGCGACGGGACATGGCTCTTGAGCACAGGATAGTCTGCGGCATAGAGGCTTATCATGCGCAGAATCTCCTCTTTCGAGCCGTCGCCGAAGCTTGGCGAGGAGACAAGACCCTCAATGTCGAAGCGGTCGTTCATCATCAGCAGGTGAGCCATCGACTGGTTGTCGTCAGGGTCGGTGCCGCCAATGTCGGTGCTGACAAGAATACGGGGCTTGCGGGGCCTCACGGTGATGACATAACGGGCGTAAGACGTAAGCCGCGGGGCAGTCATGTCGTATGCCTCCATGATGACATGCACGGTCTGCTCCCCGTCAACCTCAGGGGCGACAAACCATGCCCACGACTCGTTCTCTGGACCGAAATGGAGGTCTATGTCGCCATTGTATGTGCCTGAGGGATACTGATACCAGCCTGTGCGCCACGGGTGGCGGTACTTGTCCGGGGTGGCGGCCACTTGTTCCTTGGTGATACCCTTCTGGCTCCACATCTCTCCACGTGTGGCCCACAATGCCTCGATGTCAACGCGGTCGGGGTCTCTGACGACAGCCGCCAGACGGACAGTGTCGCCGCTATATACGGTACGGTCGAGCCCCATAGGTGTCTCTATGACGGGCTTATGGTTGGCATCATCATACGAGGGAGAGACACACCACTGCAAGCGTGCCTGAAAATCGTGCATGGCAGGCTCCATCCACTCGCGCAACTGCCCGAAGCCGGTGTCACGATACACTCTCCCCGAGCCTTTCACCTTATAGAAGCGTCCACCCCATCCGCCGTATGTCGGGTCTTCATGGGCACGCAGGCCATTGGCAAGCGAATAGAGGAACGCCGGCGTGTCGCCCTCGCTTATATATGTCTGTGTGTAACAGTCGCCGAGCGGATTCTTGCCGTTATGCATATAACGGCTTACGAAATCAGTGGTGTTCGTCATAGTGCCATAGTCCCAGCTGCCGCTGAAATGATGGTTAAGCAGTATTGTCACCAGCGGATGATGACGCTCTATATACGGCCCGCCGGCATCCTGATACCATATACAGTACAGAACAGCCTTCGACACGGCCCGCTCATAATCGGCCGGATGCTCACGGCGCAGCTTCTCGAAAGCCTTCGCCGCCGTGTTTGTCCCGCCCCAACACTGTATATATACAGGGCGTGGGTCGTCCTCAAGAAGCACCTCGACAATGCGGTCAGAGCCAGGAGTGTCAGGCCATGAGGCGGGATTGACAACAGGCGTGACACCAGGGAGCAGCGTCTTACACCTCTTGCCGTCATACACGACATGCTCCGGGTCTTCATCGCCCACATAGACTCTCTGTCTGAGATAATCGGCCGTAGGGTAGCCAGCGTCATGAGCCTTGAGGTTAGGATAGACTTTCTCGTATGCGTCAAGCTGCTTTGCCAGCCATGGATCGTGGCTCCATCCTCGTTTCTGGAAGCAGGAGTTGGTCTGTATGATGGCATCAACCTGCATATCATTAGTATAAAGCAGGAAGTGTACCATGGAGCAACGGTCGTCGGTCTCGGCGTCGGTCATGACAATGACACGAGGCTTCTCTCTCCATACATGCTCTGGGAAAGCAGAGCGCCAGCCAGCCCTCGACACCGATGGCGATACCAGCGGGAGAAGTAGCAGTAATAAGATTGTGTGTTTCATAAATGTTATAGTTGTGTGTGATTTAAGGTGTCGGGGAGAATGTTTTATTGCGCATGTCACTTGTTGTCAGTGTCCTTTGCTCGAAGCCGGCATTCTTCTGACAGCCATTTTCATCTGATGGTGTCACACGTTCAGGCTGAATCTGCCGGGCAACACATCTGCAAAGATATTGATTTTCTTTTACATACAGGCAAAATATATAAAAAAATGCAATAATCCATGAAAAATCCCAGCCACATAGCCATGACAGGAGTAATGATGGACAATAGCAGATGGTGTAGTCTAAAATAGCAGAAGCCTTCCGTCTGTCTCACGACAAGCGGAAGGCTTCTGCTGTATCTGAATCCCCGGGAGGGAGCTCAGACACTAATTATAAAACATCTATACTATAAAAATTCTTTTTCCTATGGTATGGCAGATTACGCCCTGCCTCCACGGCCTGCCGCGGTCTCATCAGGAAACAGCAGAGGGGACAGGGCAGGGGTATTTAGAATGGCTCTTGAACCTTCACGTTGTCGAAGGCGAAATAGGCAGGAGTGTTAAGACCATAATCGCCGGTGTCGCTGCCCTCGAATGTGAAGACAAGCTTTGTGACATAGCCGAGAGACTCAAGCGACGCTGTCGTCCATCCCTCCTGTATGGCGCCTTTCTGAGTCAGATAAAGGTCTGCCGTGGCTGTCGCTGTCTCTCCGACATATCCTGTCACAATGACCTTCATATAGTCGTCGGCACCCGTCAGGGCGCGTGCATAGCCGTTGCCATTCTTCTCTGTGCCAAGGAGATAAGTCGTTGGAGCATAGTCGATAGACTTGATGAGCCTTGGCTGGTTGTCCTTGAAGTAGATAAAGCTTGTAGAGTTTGCCACGGCAAAATTCTTCGAGCCGTTGCTTACAGGGACAGCGAGCTGGTATTCATAGCTGGTATGAGAGAGGTCGGCGTCGATGTAGTTTGATATCACTACACCTCCACCCCAGAACATACCGTCGCCCCATGCGTCAGTGAACTTTGACGAGAGGGTTGTCTTTGTGTCCTCCCAGTTGTATGTGCCGTCGCCATAGAGCAGCGGGCCCATGTACTGAGGGCTGTCAATGAGGCCGTCCCAATATGTCTCCTCGAATGTTACGGTGTTGACCACTGGCATCGGGTCGTCGTCCTTACATGACGCGAATGCTGTCGCCACAAGGGCGATGATAAGCAGATTTCTGAGTTTCATTGTTTTGTTTGTTCTATTTATTGTGTTTTATATCTTTATGCCTCCTCGCGGACAGCTCCGCCCCATGGCGTGTCCGGGGGGTATGCACGGACGATGATGCAGAGCGGCGTCAGGCATACCACACAGCTGTTCGCCCTGCCTTACAGTTACGGACATGGCATGGGGGAGTGATAATATTGTACGTTATGCCCCCATTCTGCCTAACCCACGAGCGCTGATATGGGGGGGGACTGGTTTCTGTGGCAGGTCTTCTGACTTCCTCTTGTGTGTCATCACCTTCCCGGTATCATCAAGACGACGACGATACCAGTGGCTCTAAATATGACAAACGATAAATAGAGGTTACAGCAGCGGGACTGTCCAGGATTCTCACCTGATTCCCTATTAAATCCTCACCATCCCACGCAAAACGGAAGAGAAGGAGAGTATACCACTTGTGGGTGCAAAGTTACAAAGAATAACCCGAACATCCAAAACAAACACAATGTTTTTTTTCATCCCCCCCGTCATTACAAGCGTCAACGCCCGTAGGGGGAAAGCCGCCCCTCGCCGAGCCTATACACAGAAATCCCCCTGCCACCATAGCTTCGCTTTGAAGCATAAGGGGCAGGGGGCAGAATCTTCAGCGAGGGGGAAAACCGGCAGCTTCTCTCCCCCCACTTCTTAGCGTTATAATTATCTCATAGCCCATGATGTCACGCCATAGACAGCCATGCGCAGCTCATAAAGCCCGGCCTCGTCCTGTGTGACCTTGACATCCTCACCATTAGGGAGGAAAGCCTGGATTGTGCCGTCAGGATTGAAGCGGAACAGCTCGCGGGTCATTCCGTTATCACTCTCCATCCATGTCTTTGTCTTCTTGTTGTATGTCAGAGTCATCTTCTCGCCTTCAGAATTGGTTATCTCATAGCCGTTCTTGAGAGTCTTCACAGCATAGAGTCTTCCGTCACTTCCCATAATCTCCTGGGTCTTGCCTACGTTGCTGGCCAACGGATTGTCATCGGTCCAGAACTCGATAGTGTTCAGGACAAGCACATCGGCAACCATTGAGACCACATAAGCTGGAGAGATCACGATATACAGCAGCTCATTAAGAAACTTGGACTTTGTCGCACGCTTGTTCCACGATGCGAGCTTGTTGAACATGCAGAACGAGCCGACGCACGATGACGACAGCAATGACACGGCCATGACGCATGCCATAATCTTCAGGTTTTTCTTCATTGTTGTGTGGTTATTAAGTTGAACATTTTATCGGGACACTCGGAAAATCCTGTGTCAACTGGAAAGACACTTATGTTTATCGCTTTGAAGAGGATGGTGGCCTTCTGAAAGAAGGTGGTGTAGGGGCTTTCGGCTTGGGGCGTTAAGAGTTTGCTCTTATAAGACCGAACGTTTGTGCAAGGCGAGAGCAGAGGCCAACAAACTTGTTTGGCTGGACTATGCCGAGCCGCAGCCAAAGGTGGATTTATGAAAGCCGAAAGACCCGACACCAGAGGTTCTGCCCCCCACATACTCTTCAAGGGTTTTATAATGGTTTTTGTGATTCGTAACTGACACAGGGTTTTACTGGTAACCCACCATTCCGCTTACTTCACCTTGTGCAGGATGATGTGTCTGACGGATGCCTTCTTCATGTATGCGTTCTTTATCTCAATGATGGTCGTGGCATTACCATTCTTCACATGGAAAGGAACTGATGTGTAGTAGGCGAGACATCCGTCACATTGCCCCTGCAGATTATCCCATTCTGCGCTGTCAGGCTCTGCTATTGCGAGTATCTTGCCCACCTCGTTGAATGGTATATCGCCCAGCTTCTTTCCACCATCATTAATCGCGACAGAGCCGACGGCCTGAGGGTTGCCTTCCTCCTCCACCTTGACGCAAAGCCCATGGCCCTCAACCGACGCTATCACCTCTATCACATAGTCGCCCTCCTCAAGGAATTCCTTTCGCTCAAGACGCACGTCCATCGGTTTCGTAGCGTCCTCACGTCTGAAAGACAGCACACTGCTGTCCATGCCTTTTATGCCAGATTCGTGATGTATGATGCGGTTCTGGAGATTCGCCATCCTCTTGAGCGACCATCCCATGGCATCCAGCTCGTCCCACTCCCGTGAGCTGCTGAGGGTTATGCCGTTGCGGGTGCTGTCTTTCTCCCTTATATCCTCAAACTTATCCTCAAGCCTCACCGCTGTCGATATGCCGCAGACAATGGCCACAGCAAGCGCTATCAGCCATACGACGACACGGGACACGACAGACGCGGTTGACAAAGGCTTATCTTTATTCCGAACAAAGCGTATGATAGCCGCTATGGGTATGGCCACCACGATAATTGCCGCGGCGAGACCGAGCCATACCGCCGGGTCGCTTCTGTCAAGCACATCGTTCACCACACCATAAAAGGGGAAGGCAGCCGCAATGCCTGTCGCCACTCCGAACATAGTCAGGACAGCCGTTATGACAGCCAGAATGATGCCGAAGAATGCGGAGAGAAGGGGGAATAGCAGCATGACAAGGATAGCCGCAAATATGAATCTGAGGCATCCGCTGCCATTACTCGGCTTCTGCGGTGACGCTGTCTGCCCGAGACTTTCAGAGTCGCTGACTATCTGTTCCCTAATGCTCTCTGGTGTCACCTCACGCCCCTTCATCCTCAGCTTGTCCTCCGGTGTCTTTGCCTCAGGCACTATTATCCACATTATCAGATATGTCACAGGGATTATGCAGTGGAGGACATCACGCAGAAACGCCCAACTGAGTGCCATAGAGAAGAACGACAACAGGATGAACGCCAGTCGCCAGACCACCACGTCTCCCACCCCGACATACTCCGCAAGCCCAGAGCACACGCCGCCAAGCACCTTGTCGTGAGTGTTGCGGTAGAGCCTGTGCTGGCTTATATGGTTCTTGATTTTGTCTATGATAGGCTCTTCGTTCCCGACCTCGCTATACTCAGCCTCCTCCTCAGCCCCATCGTCTTGTGGAGCCTGCTGTGCCTGTGGCTCGCCGGCGATGTCCGCCGGATTGCCTATCTTGTTTATAATCTCCTTCACTGTAGAGATATTGACAGCCTCCATGCCATGCTCCTTATATTCCCAAAGCAGCTCTGCCACACGGTGTTCTATATCGTCGGCTATCTCTTCCCCGCCTTCCTGCTTGCAGAAATATTGTTTCATGCCCTGAAGATAATTGTCGAGGAGCTGGTAAGCATCTTCGTCTATCGCATATATAGTCCCGAAGATATTGATCTGAATATTCTTTTTCATAATTGTAGTTGTTGTTAATAGATGTGATGTCCCCTGTCGTTAATTGTTCAGACCGCCCCCGGCAGGGCAGGGTAATTGTTTCTTAGTATTGTCACAGTGGTGGATATCTCGTTCCAGCTGCTGTCGAGCTGTACGAGAGCATCCTCCCCATCCTCTGTCAGAGCATAGTATTTCCGTGGTGGTCCCTGTGTGCTCTCCTGCCACTCATACTTCAGCAGGCCGTCCTTCTTCAGCCTGTTAAGCAGCGGATAGAGGGTTCCCTCCACGACAATCATCTCAGCCTCCTTCAGTCTCTCAATGATGTCGTTGGCATAGGATGGCCGATGATGCAGAAGCAGCATGATGCAGTACTCGAGCATTCCTTTCCTCATCTGCGATTTGGTGTTATCTACATTTGCCATTATATTGATGTTTATTTAGGTTCATGGCACAAAGGTATGCATTATTCGGTACATTGTATTACAAGGTAGTATATATTTAACACATATTGGCTGATAAATATGTTTCATCCCCTGAAAATTAACATCTGATATCACTTACTGGTACAACAAAGGAGACAAGGGGGCAGGAAATATATTCCGCCGCTCTACCCCATGGAGCACAAAAAGCGGGATGGCCAACCAGAAGAATCATTCTGGCTGACCATCCCGCAGGGTAAACGGAGACGTGTCATCCGGCACATGGAATGGCATACTGCAAGCGCCATGCAGCATGCTCGTGGCCGACAGTGCCCATAGGGGCTAACTCATCGCTATGTGGTAAATCTCGCGTGTCACATCAGGCGTGAGCTTATAGTATGAGCCGAAGGTCTGTCCCTTGTTCTCGTGCAGACGCTCGACGAGGGTGTCAAAGTCTGGATGCTCTATGCCGAGGGCAGGCAGTGTGACAGGCAGGTTGAGGGTGTAGCGGAAGAAGCTGCGGAGCCGTGATATGCCATCGAGGGCAACACACTCTTTCTCCTCAGGGCTCATGAAGCGCACATCCTCTGTCGTTGCCTTCACGCCGAACACTCTCATGGCGAGCTGCGCCACCTTGTCGGGATTGTGGCTTGCCATATATGTGAGGTAAGCGGGGAACATCACGGCGAGGCCGGCCCCATGGGTGACATCGTAAAGTGCTGAAAGCTCATGCTCCATGGCATGTGTTGACCAGTCTTCCTCCCTGCCTGCCGAGCATGTGTCGTTATGGGCTATCATGCCGCTCCACATGATGTTTGCCCTGGCCCCATAGTCCTCCGGATTCTTCATGACACGGGCGGCAGCGTCGATAATGGCGAGGAGGGCGCCCTCAGCGAGTCTGTCGCCTATCATGACATCGTCTGTATTGGACAAATAGCGCTCAAGTATATGGGCTATCATATCTGCTATTCCCGATGCTGTCTGCCATGCGGGGAGGGTGTATGTCAGTTCAGGGTTCATGATGGCGAACTTCGGGCGGAGCAGCATGGGCTGCTTCATGCCGAGCTTCTGTTTTGTAGCCTCACGGGTTATGACGGCATTGCCTGAGCCTTCTGAGCCTGCTGCGGGTATTGTCAGCACGACACCGACGGGGAGGGCAGCCACCGGCTTTGACTTGCCGATGTAGAAATCCCAGAAATCGCCATCGTATGGCACACCCGCACATATCGACTTGGCTGTGTCAATGACAGAGCCTCCACCGACAGCAAGGACGAAATCAACTTTTTCCTTGCGGGCTATCCCGATGCCCTCATAGACCTTGGGGTCGGTGGGGTTTGGCCTTACGCCTCCCAGCGTGACCACATCGAGACTCTCTGCTTCCAGCGCAGAGATGACACGGTCTAACAGGCCGGATTTCTTGGCCGACTGGCCTCCATATACGACAAGCACCTTGTGTGCGCCGTAACGCTTGGACAGCGCGCCCACCTGGCTCTCGGTATCCTTGCCGAAGACAAACTCCGTAGGACTGTAGAATACAAAATTGTTCATAGCTGTTTTATTGGGGTTAACTGTTATTGTTTATCCTTGTATGTCTCTGTTTCTGGCATCCATGCGGCTATTGCCCACTACGCCGCATGGACAATGGCGGGCATTGCTGCCTCCTGTCAGTGCCATTTGTCCGCATGGCATGATACAGTCGAGGCTGTCATGGCCTATGCTTTATTGCCGCTTATGCCGGCAGCCTTGACTTTCTTGAACAGTTCAGAGGCGAAGACGAGGTCGTTAAGCCTCTCGTTTGTTGACGACATGACCATTGTCTTGTCTCCCTCCCACTCTTTGTTTCCCTCATAGATGAATATGACGCTGTCGCCGATGCCCATGACAGAGTTCATATCATGGGTGTTGATTATGGTTGTCATGTCATACTCCTCTGTGATGCCATGCAGCAGTTCGTCTATGACGAGCGATGTCTTCGGGTCGAGTCCTGAGTTTGGCTCGTCGCAGAAGAGGTACTTCGGGTTTAGCACTATGGCACGCGCTATGGCGACACGCTTCTGCATACCCCCCGATATCTCGCCGGGATATTTAGCTTGTGCCTCCAGCAGATTGACACGGTCGAGACATGCCTGTGCGCGTTTCACGCGGTCACGGTATGTCATCGACGAGAACATGTCGAGCGGGAACATGACATTCTCAAGCACTGTGAGCGAGTCGAAGAGGGCTGCAGACTGGAATATCATGCCCATCTCGCGTCTCATGGCTATGCGCTCTCTCTTCGTCATGGCCACAAAGTCACGTCCGTCATACAGCACTTGTCCGGATGTCGGGGTAAGGAGCCCGACAAGATTTTTCATCAACACCGTCTTGCCTGAGCCAGACTGGCCTATGATAAGGTTTGTCTTGCCATTGGCAAACGTGGCATCGATGCCTTTCAGCACTTCCTTGTCGCCGAATGATTTATGTAGATTCTTTATCTGTATCATATCTTTCTGTCAGGGGAGTATGTATGGTCAGCAGGGGCAGGTATGGTCAGCTGAGCAGGTTGGTAAGGAAGACGTCAGAGAAGAGTATCAGCACCGACGAGGCCACGACAGCCGTCGTAGAGGCTTTCCCGACCTCGACCGAGCCGCCCTCGACACTATATCCGCAATACGAGGCCACGCTCGTTATGATGAACGCGAACACCTCGCTCTTTATGATAGACATCCATACGAACCATGAGTTGAACGAGTGTTGGAGGCCAAGAGTGAGGTCATCGGGAGGAAGTATGTGTCCGATGTACGCTGTCGAGTATGCCCCCACGAATCCCATCCCGTTAGCGAAGACAACAAGGGCGGGCATCAGCGTCAGCATGCCCAGAATCTTCGGCAGGATAAGGTATGACACCGAGTTGATACCCATAATGTCAAGGGCGTCAATCTGTTGTGTCACACGCATCGTGCCAAGCTCAGAAGCGATGTTCGACCCGACCTTTCCGGCAAGGATAAGACACATGATAGAGCTTGAGAACTCAAGCAGCATAATCTCTCGCGTGGTATATCCCGAGACCCAGCGTGGCATCCATGGCGACTGGATATTCAGCTTCATCTGTATGCATATGACAGCTCCGATGAAGAATGAGATAAGGAGCACGATGCCTATGGAATCAACACCGAGCGACGACATCTCCTTGACATATTGCTTGAGATATACCCGGAGACGCTCTGGACGCGAGAACACTCTGCCCATAAGCATACTGTAACGGCCGAAAACCGTCAGGAATTTATGTATTATCATCTTTCTCTAATTGACATTTTGGGTTATCATCATCAACGCCGCCCGCATGGTTTTTTACAGCTTGGCACGACCTCACGCCCTGTCTTCCTGCACGGGATGACATCTTATCATCTTGTTCTTGGTAACACACAGAACCATCTGAGGCATTACACACAATGGCAGGCATCACCAAATTTCAGACTCCTTCCTCGCAGAAAGAAAATAGCCAGCGTCGCTCGGAGAGCGGTGGGCGTCTCTGATTTTCTGATGCAAAATTACTAATTATTTGCGAGTAACGTACAGAGAGCGGGGAAATTAATAGTTAAATAAGGTTT
The DNA here is from genome assembly GCA_051869435.1 of Prevotella sp. GTDB lineage: Bacteria > Bacteroidota > Bacteroidia > Bacteroidales > Bacteroidaceae > Prevotella. The sequence continues at coordinate 17,798 of JBJEAW010000112.1, forward strand.
AAGAATGGAAAGACAGAACAATTATTCGCGTGATTTTTAGTAACTTTGCAGCCTAATTGTGTGCGCATGGCGCATACATGGTGATTAACAGAATCCATAAAATATAAATAATAAAAGCAAAACGTAATGAATATCTCATTTGACAACTCAGCCAAGGTTAGCGGCAAGCTTACTATTGTCGTGGAGGAGGCTGACTACAATCAGGACTACGAGAAGGCACTGAAGAGCTATCGCAAGAACGCGAACGTGCCAGGATTCCGCAAGGGCATGGCACCTATGAGCATGATAAAGAGACAGATAGGCCCACAGGTGCTCGTTGACACCCTTAACAAGCTTGTAGGCAACAAGCTCTACGAATATATCCGTGAGGAGAAGATTGACATGCTTGGCGAGCCTATGCCAGCTGCCGAGCAGGAGCAGATAGACATCGAGAAGCCTGCACCCTACACTTTCATCTTTGACATCGCACTCGCTCCTGAGCTCAATGTGACTATCGGGGCAGACGACACTATCCCATTCTATAACATAAACGTTGACGACAAGATCATCGACGAGCAGGTTAATATGTATGCAAGCCGCTCTGGCTCATACGAGAAGGTTGACGAGTATCAGGACAACGACATGCTCAAGGGCGACCTCCGTCAGCTCGACATTGAGGGCAACACTCTTGAGGGTGGCATAAGCATCTCTGAGTCGATTGTCATGCCGAAGTATATCAAGGACGAGGACGAGAAGAAGAAGTTTGAGAATGTCAAGATGGGCGACATCATCACCTTCAACCCACGCAAGGCTTACGCGAGTGACGCCGAGCTCGCTTCTTTCCTCAAGGTTGACAAGGAGCAGGTATTCATGTACACTGGCGACTTCAGCTATCAGGTGACAGAGATAAGCCGTTACAAGCCACACGCTGTTGACGCTGAGCTCTTCGAGCAGGCTTATCCTGGCGAGGAGATTGCCGACGAGGCTGCTTTCCGCGCACGCATCACTACTGACATAAAGGCCCAGTTCGCCATGAACTCTGACTTCCGTTTCCTCCATGACGTGCGCAAGGCTGCTGAGGAGAAGGCCGGAGAGGTGAAGTATGCCGACGAGCTCATGAAGAAGATCATGCTTGCCAACAACACCGACAAGGGTCAGGAGTATGTTGACCAGCACTACGACGCAAGCATCAAGGAGCTGACATGGTCGCTCTTGAAGAACAAGCTCAGCGAGGCTGCCGGCGTGAAGGTTGAGGACAAGGACGTCAAGGCTGCCGCAAAGGAGATGGCAAAGATGCAGTTCGCACAGTATGGCATGTCTAATGTGCCTGACGAATACCTTGAGAAGTATGCCGAGGATATGCTCAAGAAGCAGGAGACTCTTAACAACCTCGTAGAGCGTGCTGTAGATACAAAGCTCACAGCCGCACTGAAGGCTACCGTGAAGCTCGACGAGAAGAACGTCTCTCTCAATGAGTTCAACAAGCTCTTTGAGAACTAATATCTGGCTATACACATAAGGGATATATTGACAGAGGCAGACTCAGCTGGGATAACCCCGGAGGAGTCTGCCTCTTTCTCTTTCCCGATGCATAGACAAAAGGCTATCTGATTCATAACCGATTTATAGACGATGGCATTATTTTCCACGTCCAGGCGACATTCTCTCCCTGTCTTTCTGGGGTATGCAACTGTCATTCCGGCTCTATGCGGTTTATCTTTACTAATCGCCAGACGGCTAATACAATAAGAGAAGCTCCATCTCTCTACCCATCACGGGCCGGGAAATGGAGCCATCATTTTTTTCTAACTAAAACCTAAAAACCTTTATGTGGTCGATGCATTCCCTACACGTCGTGACAGTGAAAGTCATACGGAGCAGGTCAGCATGATTCATCTTTTTACCTTAAAGTCATTTACCATTATTGAGAAAAGAGAGTCTTCTCAGCCTCTGTATGTGCGGTGTGTCTCTATGCGGCGTATCTCGCTGCGTGTCAGCCCACACTTCTTGCATACGCCATTCTTATTGTATTTGTGCTCATGGCGGGTATATTTCCTGTCACACTTCTTGCAGCATGACTTGCTGTTCGTCTTGCATGAGCAGCTCTTCTTACAGCTTGTATTGTTCTTCTTGCAGCATGAGTTGCATGTCTTCTTGTCTTTTGTGTGGCTCATGCAGCATGTCTCCTTTACCACGGTTGTGCCAGGACGTGTCACGACGGTTGTCGTTGTCGTCGTTGTCGGCTTACGTCCGAAATGGCTGTTGCCATTTGTCGTGGTCGTTGTTGTCACTACGGTGCGTTTCCCTGTGTTGCTGTTATTACGGTCGGGTGTCATGCCGAAGCAAGAGAGAGACATTGAGAGTATCAGGGTGTTAAGTATCATGCGTTTCATAATTCTTCTGTTTTTATAGGGTTAGTGATGTTGTTTTGTTGGGGTGTATGTGTATGTATTACCGGCGATAATACATTTTGCGCTCTATGCGGTGTATCTCTTTTGGTGTCAGTCCGCATTTCACGCATACTCCGTGGCGGTTGTAGCGGTGGTCATGCCTTACATATCTGTCGTGGCGGTGGCAGTCATGCTGGCGGCAGTCGCAGTGGTGACGAGGGTCACAGCGGTCAGGTGAGACACGTGGAGGGACAGGAGCGACACGGTCATTGTGGTAGTATATCTCGCCGCGCGGTGTGCTTACTCTTACGGTGACAGCCCTTCCGTTGTTATGTACTGTTGTCATTGCGAATCCTGAGAGTGACATTGCCATGAGGATTGTAGCGATAATTATTCGTTTCATAATCGTGTCGTTTTATGTGGTTAATACTGTTTCTATGTCTGAAAGCGGTGGACATCTCTGATTTTCTGATGCTTCCTCGCAGAAAGAAAATAGTCAGCGTCGCTCGAAGAGCGGTGGACGTCTCTGATTTTCTGATGCTTCTTCGCAGAAAGAAAATAGTCAGCGTCGCTCGAAGAGCGGTGGACGTCTCTGATTTTCTGATGCAAAGTTACGACATTTATCTTCCATTCCAAAAGTGTTTATCCTATTCGGAAGGGGAGAACACCTAAAGCGTAGGGGATTTTCCCTCTACCAGCAGTCACACACACAAAGGAAAGCAGGTCTCTACACATTCATATGCCTTCTGATTATCAACTGTTTACATTACTACACACACTATAAAAACAGCATTCAACACAACAGAAAGAATGAGGCTCACCAATACCATAAAAAGTATCAGCGAGCCTCAAAAATATTTATTTCCCTTGTATTTTCCTCATTCAGCGATATGCAGGTCTTCCGCCCCACACACCTCTGTACTTGTCTCTCCGAGCCATCCACACTGCTGGTTCATGGCACTATACACACGCACGAAGTCAATATGAGTCAGCCTCACAGGCTTTCTGTCCTTATCGACGGCCCATCCTATATCGAAACAGCAGAGAGGATTGCGCTCTCCGTCGATAGTGTTAGGCTGGTTGTCGGCATATCCATATCTGAATGATGCCAGCTTCCAGTAAGTCCCGTTGCCTGATGTGTCTGTGGCGTTGTCTGGCAGACGTGTCCCTCTGAATGTCAGCGTGGCATCGCTCCGCCCCTCTGTGAGCCATAGCGGGAAATATTCTTGCGGATGCGACCCGACACGGTTGACAGCCCCTGACGCGCCACGGTTGTCAGTCCATGCCACTGGCTGCAAAGGGTTATAGCGGTAAGTCACCTCGTAGTCATACACCACCTTGCCTATGCTGTCTATATCGGCCGAGCCAGACAGCTCATACCATTCGTCGTCAGGGATGCCATTTCCATTGGTGTCCTGGCTCACCATGACTATTCCTGGCTCCGGACTTCCCTCTCCTGTCTTGCCTGGAGCGTTGAACGTGTTGCCTTTGATATACAGATCGTATTCTCCCTCGACATTCTCCACACGGTGGTCAAAATGGAATGTCACGTATCCTCCCCATGCCCCGAGGCTTACCATGCCGCCATTGTTCCGCGCTATAGCCTCCTCACATTTCCGCCGCATAGTCTCAGCGTCGTCACCGTCCTCATAGAGCGGTATGACATTCACGAACTGTCCTGGAGCAGGGACATACTCATCTACCCCCGCTATATACCGGCTCATGTTGACAGGTGGAGGGAGAGGCTCGTCAGTCCCTATCGCCACGCCATCCCTGACAAAGACGCCCCGCGAGGGGATATCGCCTGTCCATGTCTTCCACAGGAAGCGTCCGTCGGGCGAGAAATGGAGCAGCTGTCCGCTCGACACGTAGTTCTTCGCGTCCATGAGATAGAAGTCTTTCTTGTACGGATTGACGGCTATGCCGTATGGCATGGTCATCTCCCCCACTTCCTTTGCGTCGAAGAGAGCGGTGGCTATGGGCTTATGGGTTGAGACATCCACAAGCCCCATATCCACCCGCTTGCCTCCCGCCACAGCAGCGTCTGTTGTGCCTATATAATATAATGTGTCTCCGACGATGGCCATCTCTGTCGCCCGCACGCCCGTGTTTCCGCCGACAGACATCTCCCCATCCTTCCCCGGCGACAGCCAGTAAAGAGCCGGGGCTATCGTGGCGTTGTCTCCGCGCGATGTCACCCACAGCTGTCCATAGCGGTCAGAGCGCAGGCGGTGGAGGTTTATGGCGACAGGAATCTGCCGCTCTTCCTCCATTGTCTCGATATTCACGACAGATATGGTGTTGTCATAGTCAGGGGCGCGGTATCCCCCTGAGTTGGCCACATACAGCTTTCCGCCCACCACGGCCATCTCTTCCGGCTGATAGCCGACAAGGGCTGAATCGACTTTCTGCAGTGTCAGCGTGTCAACCTTATACACGCGTCCGCGGCGTGCGTTAGTGTCCATGGCCACGGGGCCTACATACGACGAGACATAGGCGTAGCCGCCATCGAACGTGACATAGCGGCAGTTAGGGATATCTACATGTCCTATGCGGCGGCATGAGTCGGCCGTGCATACCTCAACCTTGTTAGAGCAGTTGACCACAATCCACAGTCTGGCTCCATAGACCTGTATGTCGTTGCCCACATCGCCCAGTTCCTTGACTGTCGAGGGGTTGCGGGCGGCGAAGATATTACGCTGGTAGTGCACCTCGCCATCATCGGCCGAGAGGTCAAGATAGTCTATGGTACATTTGTTCGACCCCATGTTTCCCTCACATATCACGTACATGCCTGACAGGCTGCTGTCGTCCGCACCGCCGGGGATGACATTGTCCTCGACAGGCACAACAAACTCATCGCCACGGCAGGCTGTGAGCATGGCGAGAAGGAGGATGAGGAGTGGTATGTTGATTATATGGTAAATGTTTCGCATGATGTTTTATCGTATATTCTCTGATGTGGGGAGTGGGGTGCTCACATTGTGTATGTGACGACAGCTGAGAGGTGTTGACGGGATATCGCATGGCCATAGCCATGCTGTCTGTCCGTACAGCCCATGCCCCGCCTTATATCTCCACATCGAGCGAGAGGGCATAATTGCGCTTCGGCATGGGATAGTTGAAGATGACATCATAGTCTTGTGAGAAGAGGTTGTTCACCTCAAGTGTCATCCTGAGACGTGTTTTTTTGAGCCTCATCTCGCGCATGATGTTGAGATCAGAGGTGTACCATGGCTGCACCTTGTTATACAGGATATTCTCCTGCTGTGAGTATCTGAACCCGGTATATATGAACGAGTAGTTCACAGTCCACCCTCTCCATGCCACGCCTATCATGGCCGCGCCCGAGTTATACGGTATGTACGGTATCTGGTCGCGATAGTAGGATGTCGTCTTGTCTGTGACATCGCGTGCGTCCTGATATGTGTATTGTAGGCGCATTGTCAGCTGGAGGTCACGCCATGGCTGTAGTGTCGCGTCGGCCGACACGTCAAGTCCGGTGATATGTACCCGTCCGAGATTCATCATGGTCCATCTGAACTGCTGTCCTTTCGGGTAGGCTATGATCTTGTCTGTTATGGCATTGAAATACCCGTCGGCCTGCAGACGCGTGTCTCTCAACAGTCCTGTCCTCCACCGCCGCTCGTACAGCAGCCCTATGTCATACTGTGATGCTGTCTCGGGGCGCAGCCTTGAGTTGCCCATATCAGCATAATAGAGGTCGTTGAATGTCGGCATGCGGAAGCTTCTCTTGGCGAAAGCGCGCAGCGAGAGGTAGCGTGTCTCGAAGGGATAGAGGCTGACGAAGAGCGCGGGAGTCCACCGGACGAGCGCCGACGGCGACTCTGTTCCTGTCAGACGGTCATTGACAACGTTCGCCAGAATGCTTCCCTGCATTCTCAACCGCCCATATTCAGCTACTGTGGCGAGCGAGAAGAGGTTATGGTAGCGTGTGGGGAAGGGGCAGCGTTCCATGTCTGACCACAGGTGGCTCCAGCGGAAATCATAACACGCGGAGACGTTCCATCCGGGCAGAATCTCCACCATGTGTGATGTCGAGAGATAGGCTTCCTGCTGCCGGTAGCGGTTATCGACCATGAGTGTCGTGGTGTCATTGTTGACATATCGTGTGGCATAGTAGGCATACTTGGCGAGGATGCGCGCGCTGTAGCCCGTGGTGACATTCTTCTGCCACCATCCCTGCACGAAGGTGTTGTGGTCCCATTGCTCCTCATGTCTGCGCCACACATTGTTCACTATGGCTCCAGGTATGCCTCGCTGACTATGGTATGTGTATGCCTTTGCCCCCCACGAGCCTGCCGCGAGTGTGCCGTAGAGGTTTGCCTCGGCACGCAAGTCTTTCACCTCTCCGTTCTGTCTGACGGCTGTCGTGTCGTAGGCGACACTGCCATCATAGTTCATGCGGCGGTAGCGGAACTTGTATTTGCCGCTCGATGTGAGTCCGCCGACAGTGACAGACGCTGTGACGCGCTCCGTGAGGCGTTGCTCTATGAGGGTGTTCAGGCGCAGCATATCGCTGCTGCCGTATTTCACCTTGGCCTTCAGATGGGTCTGCTCGCCGGCGGCGAAATGTGGCTGGCGTGTGCGGATATATACCGAGCCGGCGTTGCCAAAGTCGCTCGCGGTCTGGAAGATGGCGCTTTTCTGTCCGTTATAGACACTTATCTCCTCGACATTGTCCATGGAGAACTGTCCGAGATCGACCTGTCCGTTCTGCGCGTTGCCCAGTTCCACGCCGTCGTAGTATATGCCGAGATGCTGTGAGCCCATGGAGCGTATGTTGACAGTCTTTATGCCTCCCACGCCTCCATAGTCTTTCACCTGCATCCCGCTGAAGAATCTGAGGGCATCGGCCACGCTGACGGTATTGAGGTGTTGCAGCTGCTCGCCCGACAGTCTCTGACTGGGGATGATGTCACGTCCCTTGCTTCCGACGACGGTCACCTGGCCTATGGCATACAGTGAGTCTTCGCTGACGGTCTGCTGCGCCGCCATGCCATGGCTCCCGGCGAGCAGAATGGCTGTCAGGAGGTATTTGCATTTATATGGTGTAGCGTTGGGTGGTAATATCTTTCGCATACTGTCGTATGGTTACTCTTTTTCTGTCGGGAATGTCCTCAGCATGTGAGGCATAGGCTTGGCATTATGCCTACGGCCTTGCAGCCTATGGCCTCAGCGGGAAGGCTGCGGATTACGATGGGATGGGGCTTGGATTTCCGGGGTGGAGTATCTTAGGCTATGGAGTGTGATGAGGGTTATCTCAGGTGTCGCACCTATGCGGGCGGGGAGCAGTGTCTCTCCGAGTCCGATGTTCACATACAGGTTCTGTTCTCCTTTAGAGTACAGCCCCTTATACTGGTCGTAGAAGAGTGAGCATGGCGTGAGGCCGAAGAGCGAGAACTGTGTCTCATGGGTGTGGCCCGAGAGGGTGAGGTCGATATCTGTCTTCCCGACGATGTGCTTGTCCCATGATGTAGGGTCGTGGGACAGCATTATCTTATAGTCGCCCTGCGCTCCTGCCAAAGCCTTCGGCACATTGCCATGCGACGGGAACTGCTTCCGTGCCGATATGTTCTCCACGCCTATTATTGATATCTTCTGTCCGGGGCTGCGTGTGATATCTACATGACTGTCGTTGAGCATGGTCCATCCTGCCTCGCGCTCTATCCGCTTCAGGCGCTCTATCTCAGCGGCTTTCTGGCGTGGCGTCATCCCACGTGTGTGGGAGAGGTAGTCGTGGTTGCCCATGACAGAGAAGACGCCGTCGGGGGCACTGAGCCGGGAGAGGATGTCCATGCATCCCTCTGTCTCATCGACCGAGAGGGTCACGAGGTCACCCGTGAAGACTATCATGTCTGGCTTCAGAGCCTCCACCTTATCGACTATCTCCGCCAGCTTGTCATGGCGCGAGGCGAAGCTGCGCAGATGGAGGTCGGATATGTGTACTATGCGGTAGTCAGTAAAGAGAGGTGGCAGTTTGTAGCTGTCTATTCTCACCTCTTTTATCTGCAAGAGGTTGCGGCCTACGAAATACCCATACAGCAGTAGCAGAGAGGGCACCAGCAGGACAGGCCATGCATAGCGCACGAAGCGCATGAAGCCCATGCCGCAAAGGCTGGCGATGCCGCCTCCGGCAGCAATCAGGATAAGGAAGAAGAGTGTGGAGGCGATGAGGGTGATGAGGGTTATTGTGATTTCCACGTCGGTAACAGCTTTTGGTGTTATGGTATGGAGGGTGCGGGGATGGTGCTGGCACCATCATCTTGCAGGCTCATGCCTGTTCTGTAAACAAGCGGAAGGCATCCCTATGCCCCATGAAAGGGCACAGCGATGCCTTCTGTATATGCCATGATGAGCCCTGTGATTAGAACTCAGCGTTGTTCGGTGTGCGTGGGAATGGTATGACATCGCGTATGTTCTGCATACCTGTCACAAAGAGTATGAGACGCTCAAAGCCGAGGCCGAAGCCGGCATGAGGGCATGAGCCGTACTTGCGTGTGTCGAGATACCATGCCATGTCCTTCATAGGGATATTGCGGCGCTCTATCTCTCCGAGGAGCTTCTCGTAGCTCTCCTCGCGCACAGAGCCGCCGATTATCTCGCCTATCTGTGGGAAGAGGACGTCCGTTCCCTGGACTGTCTCCTCCATCTCCTTACCCATGCAGACGGGCTTCTCGGCGTCAATCTTCATGTAGAATGCCTTTATCTCCTTAGGGTAGTTGGTCATGATGACTGGCTTCTTGAAGTGTTCCTCCACGAGATAGCGCTCATGCTCTGACGCGAGGTCGTCGCCCCAGTTGCATGGGAACTCGAATTTCTTGCCGTTCTTGATGGCCTCCTGGAGTATCTCGATGCCCTTGGTGTATGGCAGACGGACGAACTCAGTGTTGACAACGCCCTTGAGACGCTCCATGAGACCCTTGTCAATCATCTTGTTGAGGAACTCAAGGTCGTCCTGACAGTTGTCGAGGGCCCACTGTACGCAATACTTTATGAACTCCTCCTCAAGGTCCATAAGCTCTGGGAGGTCCATGAAAGCCACTTCCGGCTCTATCATCCAGAACTCGGCGAGGTGGCGGGGCGTATTGGAGTTCTCGGCGCGGAATGTCGGGCCGAAGGTGTATATGCCGCCGAGGGCTGTCGCTCCCAGCTCGCCCTCCAGCTGTCCTGACACTGTCAGCGATGTCTGCTTGCCGAAGAAATCGCTGTCATAGACTATCTTTCCGTCCTTGTCCTTCTTCAGGTCGTAGAGGTTCATCGTTGTCACCTGGAACATCTGGCCTGCTCCCTCACAGTCAGAGGCTGTGATGAGAGGGGTGTGGAAGTAGAAGTATCCCTTGTTGTGGAAGAACGTGTGGATGGCCATGGCCATATTGTGGCGTATGCGCATGACAGCCCCGAAGGTGTTGGTGCGGAGGCGCAGGTGGGCATACTGGCGCATGTACTCGAAGCTCTGGCCTTTCTTCTGCATGGGGTAGTCATTGCCGCAGAGACCGTAGATCTCTATCTCTGAGCATTGTATCTCAGATGTCTGGCCTTTGCCCTGGCTCTCCACGAGGAGGCCTGTGGCAGAGATACACGCGCCGGTTGTTATCTGCTTCAGGAGCTCGGCGTCAAACTTGTCTGTGTCACATACAAGCTGTACGTTCTTTATTGTTGAGCCGTCGTTGAGGGCTATGAAGTCAACAGCCTTGCTTGAGCGGTGGGTGCGCACCCAGCCTTTCACACAAACCTCGCTGCCGTAGGCTGTGCTCTTGAGGACATCGACTATTTTTGTACGTTTCATTGTTTCCCTGTTTTTGTGTTGTCTTGTTCGTGTTTGTATTACTCGAAAGCGCCCATGCGGAGCATATCGACCTCTTTCTCTGTGAGGAAACGCCAGTCGCCACGGCGCACATTCTTCTTTGTCAGACCGGCGAAGAGCACACGGTCAAGCTTTGTCACCTTGTAGCCAAGGTGCTCGAAGATGCGGCGCACGATGCGGTTCTTGCCTGAGTGGATCTCTATGCCCACCTGCTTCTTGTCTGTCGGAGAGGCATACTCCACGGCATCTGCATGGATAGGGCCGTCCTCAAGCTCTATGCCCTCAGCTATCTGCTGGAGGTCGTGGGCTGTGACGTTCTTGTCAAGATGCACATGGTATATCTTCTTCTTCAGGAAACGTGGGTGAGTGAGCTTTGAGGCGAGCTCGCCGTCGTTCGTGAGAAGCAGCACACCCGTGGTGTTGCGGTCGAGACGGCCTACAGGGTATATGCGCTCAGGACACGCGTCCTTGACGAGATCCATGACAGTCTTGCGCTGCTGTGGGTCGTCGCTGGTGGTGACATAGTCCTTCGGCTTGTTGAGGAGGACATAGACTTTCTTCTCTATAGTGACTGGCTGGTCGTGGAATACGACCTTGTCTGAGCGGAGCACCTTTGTGCCGAGCTCTGTGACAACCTCGCCGTTGACAGAGACGAGACCTGCCTGGATAAAGTCGTCGGCCTCACGACGGCTGCAAACGCCGGCGTTGGCGAGATATTTATTGAGACGTATAGGTGCGTTAGGGTCGATGTTCGCCTCGCTATACTCTATGCGCTTCTTGAGGCTGTACTTTGCGTTAGGGTCATAGCCAGGAGTGTGCTGGCGGCGGTTGTTGTAGCCGCCCTGCTGGCCGTAGCCACCACGCTGCTGGCCATAGCCGCCACGGTTGTTGTAGCCGCCCTGCTGGCCGTAGCCACCACGCTGCTGGCCATAGCCGCCGCGGTTGTTGTAGCCGCCCTGCTGGCCGTAGCCGCCGCGCTGCTGGCCATAGCCGCCACGGTTGTTGTAGCCGCCCTGCTGGCCGTAGCCACCGCGCTGCTGGACATAGCCGCCGCGGTTATAGCCTCCGCCCTGCTGGTCGTTGCCGTCAGTGTTGTTGTTATAGCGTGGGCGGTAGCCCTGCTGCTGGCGTGGGCTGTAACCCTCGCCGTCATTGTTGTAACGTGGGCGGTAGCCCTGCTGGCGGTCGCCATAGTTATTGTTATAGCGGGGACGCTGGTTGTATGACGGGCGACGGTCGCCGTCGGCAGCCAGTCCGCCACCGAAGCCCTCGGGACGGAAAGAGCCCTCCTCGCGGTCGTTGTTGTAGCGTTGGCGGTCAGAAGGGTATGCCGAGCGTATCGGGGTACGTATGCGCTGACGCTGCGGGCGGCCCTCGCTGCTGTATTCTTTACTGTAAGAAGATTTCTGATAGCCCTCACGGCCGTCTTCTACTTTGTTTTCATGCTTGGTGTTGTCGAATTCCTGTTCCATTGTTGTTCTTTGTGATTTGTTAGTGATGATGACTCTCGCGAGCTTTTGTATGCGATTATTATGGTATCTCTTTTTTTTCTTGTTATGATGGGTTCTGTCGTTTCTCTGTGTCTGACAGCTTGTCCTCAGGCCCCACAGGCCCTCGTGAGATAACAGACAGGGCATACAGCGTCATGTGCTGTGCCCCGGCTGTTGTTATCCGTCAGCATCTCTGTGGCGTCGTGTCAGATGCCTGTATAGTTTGATGGTGTGATGGCCATCAGCTCGGCTTTCACCGCGTCAGAGACATCGAGAGTCTTCACAAACTCGTGTATGGTCTCCTCGGTCATGTGCTTGTTGGTGCGTGTCAGTGCCTTCAGTGCCTCATAAGGGTGTGGGTAGGCCTCACGGCGGAGTATTGTCTGTATAGCCTCTGCCACGACAGCCCATGTGTTGTCGAGGTCGCGCTGCAGGGATTCCTGGTTGAGGATGAGTTTGCGCAGACCCTTCAGGGTGCTCTGGATGGCTATGACGCCGTGGCCGAGCGGTGTGCCGATGTTACGCAGCACGGTAGAGTCGGTGAGGTCTCTCTGGAGACGGCTGACAGGGAGCTTCTGTGCGAGGAACTGGAGGATGGCGTTGGCGATGCCGAGGTTGCCCTCTGAGTTCTCAAAGTCTATTGGGTTGACCTTGTGTGGCATGGCCGACGAGCCTACCTCTCCGGCCTTGATCTTCTGCTTGAAATACTCCATGGAGATATACATCCAGAAGTCGCGGTCAAGATCGATGATGATGGTGTTTATGCGGCGTATGGCATCGAAGATGCTGCCGAGATGGTCATAGTTGGATATCTGTGTGGTATATTGCTCACGCACGAGGCCGAGCTTCTCGCAGACGAAACGGTTGCCGAAGTCGCGCCAGTCATAGTCGGGATAAGCCACATGGTGGGCGTTGAAATTGCCTGTCGCGCCGCCGAACTTCGCGGTATGCTTACACTGTCTCAGCAGCTGGAGCTGCTCGTCGAGACGGTATGCGAAGACCATCACCTCTTTGCCGAGACGTGTCGGGGAGGCTGGCTGGCCGTGGGTCTTTGCGAGCATAGACACGTCTTTCCACTCCTCGGCATAGTCGCGCAGCTGCTGTATCAGCTCCTCCACCTGTGGATAATAGACATTCTCAAGGGCTTCCTTGATAGAGAGTGGCACGCTCGTGTTGTTGATATCCTGTGAGGTGAGGCCGAAATGTATGAACTCCTTGAACGGCTCGAAGTACCCATGGGTCACCTTGCCCTCAGCGTCGAGGGCGTCGAGGCGCTCCTTTATGAAATATTCTACAGCCTTGACATCATGGTTTGTCACCTTCTCGATGTCCTTGACACGCTGGGCGTCGGCTACGGTGAATGTCTCGTAGATGGAGCGCAGCAGAAGGAAGAGGGCATGGTCGAACGATGCGAGTTGTGGAAGAGGGAGCTCACAGAGAGTGATGAAATACTCTATCTCGACACGCACACGGTAACGAACAAGGGCGTACTCTGAGAAATAGTCGGCAAGCTGCTCAGTCTTGCCATGGTATCGCCCATCAATCGGCGATATGGCTGTTAGTGCTTCAAGTGTCATGGTCCTAAAAACTGATACGTGTTATATTCTTACGAAGACAGGAGAGGTCGGGAGCAATGGAGCTTGCTCAATATTGCCGAACCGCAGCCTATCTTATACAAAGTTACTACTATAATTTAATATTCTTATTATTTGTTACCTTAATTATATATATTTAATACGAATTAAACTGTACGACAGTCCTTCTGACGCTATGTCTTTATCGGCATTCACATGCCAGCGTCTAAAATACGCGTAGTAAAAACAAATTCCCCCGCAATTCCCGAAGGAACTACGGGGGACACCCCTGGTGGGCGCTGAGGGATTCGAACCCCCGACCCTCTGCTTGTAAGGCAGACGCTCTGAACCAACTGAGCTAAGCGCCCGTAACTAACGTTACAATGATCGAGGCTTTTCTTCAAAGCGGTTGCAAAGGTACTGCTTTATCCCGACACCACAAAATATTCAAGAGAAAAACCGCTCTTTTACCACGCAAAAACTGATATATATCAATCCAAAGCCACCCCACCCCCACTTTCGGCAGACATCCAGCCACCATCTCCCACCACACCAACCTACCCCGAAAACGCCCCCTCCCACCACCTTGCCGCCCATCAACGGCCCCGCCATGCCGCCCACGCACACCGGCGAGCCGTTTTTGGCTCGCCTCCCGTCCCATCATCACCACCACCTTGCCACCCACACCCACCGGCGAGCCGTTTTTGGCTCGCCTCCCTCTCCACCCGTCCCACCACCACCTGACACCCTACATGCCACACATAACATCCCCATACATACCAGATGACAGCAGCAAAAATACGGTTTTATATAACAAACACTGAGTATTTATATTCTAATTACTGTGTCTTTACAGCGTAATTACACAGTCTTTACGATGTAATTACTTAGTCTTTATAATATCATTTATAGGCAATGATGGTATAACATCATATTTCCAGACGCTTTTGGCGATACAAGCCATGATGGCGAGAGGCACATGAGACGGACAGAAAAAATGGCGAAGGACATCCATCAGAGAGGGCCAGAAAGCTCAAAACAAGCAGAAAGCGACCACCCATAAGCAGCACGCGCTGTAAGCGCAGAAGAGTATAGCCCAGAGTGTCGCTACGCTCTCCCCAGGGTGTAAACAGAAGATAAGCGATGCTCGCTGTAAGCACAAAAGCGTCACATGCCCACTGTTGTCCTCTAAGCCTCTGTGCTTACAGCGCGTGCTGATTGAGAAACCAGGAACCGCTCACCTCACGACGAAACACATTCGCTAAACAGTTGCGACCATATGCCGAAAAGTTAATATTTCTTCATATATATTTAATTTCGGGAATAATAATTAAATATGTGGAGATTTTTTGGTAACTTTGCACGCAATTAAATTTTTAGCACTATGTCATCTTTTGTTGCAGATAAGATTGTAATGGACGGTCTGACCTTCGACGACGTCCTCCTCATCCCAGCGTATTCAGAAGTACTGCCCCGCACAGTAGAGCTGAAGACGAAGTTTTCACGAAACATCGAGCTGAACATCCCATTCGTGACGGCCGCCATGGATACCGTCACAGAGGCGTCGATGGCCATCGCCATCGCTCGCGAGGGTGGTATCGGCGTGATACACAAGAACATGTCCATCGAAGAGCAGGCACGCCAGGTGGCCATCGTGAAGCGTGCTGAGAACGGCATGATTTACGACCCTGTCACCATACGCCGCGGCAAGACTGTCGCTGACGCTCTCGCCATCATGGCCGAGTATCACATCGGAGGCATACCGGTGGTTGACGACGAGGGACACCTCGTGGGTATCGTGACAAACCGTGACCTGCGTTTCGAGCGCCGCATGGACAAGGCTATCGACGAGGTCATGACATCAGAGAACCTTGTGACGACACACCAGCAGACCGACCTCGCGGCGGCTGCCGAGATACTTCAGGAGAACAAGATCGAGAAGCTGCCCGTCATAGACGCCAACAACCGCCTCGTGGGCCTCATAACATACAAGGACATCACAAAGGCCAAGGACAAGCCGATGGCATGTAAGGACGAGAAGGGACGCCTGCGTGTCGCCGCCGGTGTCGGCGTGACAGTCGATACACTCGACCGTATGCAGGCGCTTGTCGATGCCGGTGCCGACGCTATCATCATCGACACAGCCCACGGACACTCAAAAGGAGTGATAGACAAACTCGTGGAGGCTAAGAAGGCATTCAGCAACATAGACATCGTTGTGGGCAATGTCGCCACGGGCGAGGCCGCAAAGATGCTCGTCGAGAACGGTGCCGACGCCATAAAGGTCGGCATAGGCCCAGGCTCTATATGCACGACACGTGTCGTGGCAGGTGTCGGCGTGCCACAGCTCTCGGCCGTATATGATGTCTATCAGGCTCTGCAGGGCACAGGGGTGCCGCTCATTGCTGACGGCGGACTGCGCTACTCGGGCGATATCGTCAAGGCGATAGCTGCCGGCGGCTCGTCGGTAATGATAGGCTCGCTCGTGGCAGGAACAGAGGAGAGCCCGGGAGACACCATAATATATAACGGACGTAAGTTCAAGTCATACCGTGGCATGGGCTCGCTCGAGGCCATGGACCAGAAGAACGGCTCGAAGGACCGCTACTTCCAGTCTGGCACAGTTGACGCGAAGAAGCTCGTGCCGGAAGGCATTGCAGGACGTGTGCCTTACAAGGGAACGGTGCAGGAGGTGATATACCAGCTCGTCGGCGGACTGCGCTCGGGCATGGGCTACTGTGGGGCGGCAACGATAGAGAAGCTCCACGAGGCCAAGTTCACACGCATCACAAACGCCGGAGTGATGGAGTCACACCCCCATGACATCACCATAACATCTGAGGCTCCTAACTACAGCCGCCACGAATAATCACATCACGGACAACTTGACAGACAGGATTCCATAGCCCATATTGGGCGTGTATGGGCGGTGTCTGTCAAGTTGTCCGTATCTATACAATAACCCAGAAGGGGACATAAGTCATATCCCCGACAACACAAACTGACGGGCTGGCCGACACAACACCGCCCCAAGCACAGCCTTGGACACTGTGCCGCCACACCATAGGCACAGGGACGGCAGACGGCCCACAGCAAAAAAGAATACATCAAACGACATCAGAATGAACGTAAAATCTCTCATTGCAGCTTTTATACTATGCTGCACGACAGCGACAGCACAGACCAACGACCCCGTCATCATGAAGATAGCGGGGAAAGACATCACACGCTCTGAATTCGAATACTCATACAACAAGAACAATGCAGAGGGTGTCATAGACAAGAAGAATGTTGAGGAGTATGTAGAGCTATTCGTCAACTACAAGCTGAAGGTGCAGGCCGCTCTTGACGAGAGGATGGACACGCTGACGTCATACAAGAACGAGTTCCGCCAGTATCGTGACATGCAGATACGCCCGACACTCGTCACAGAGGCCGATGTGGAGGACGAGGCACACACTCTCTACGACAACGAGGCGAAACGCATAGGCCCTGACGGACTGATAAAGCCGGCGCATATCTTCGTGCGCCTGTCGCCCGACGCTGACAAGGAGACCGAGAAGGCGAAGAAGGCACGCATAGACTCGCTCTACGACGCCCTCATGAACGGCGCCGACTTCACCGAGCTGGCCACAAAGAAATCAGAAGACCCCGGGGCAGCAAGCCAGGGTGGCGTGATAGGATGGATAAGCCACGGACAGACATTCGAGGAGTTTGACAAGGCCGCCTACGCCCTCAAGGACGGCGAGACATCAAAGCCTGTGCTGTCACCCGTCGGATGGCACATAATAAGAGTAATGGAGCGGAAGCAGATTGACCCGTACGACACGCTGCGACCGGCCATAATGAAGTTCATAGAGCGACGCAATCTGCGCGACGCCATCGCCAACCGCAAGGTGGAGGAAATGGTGAAGCAGAGCGGAAACACAAAGACCGCACAGCAGATAATGGACGAGAAAGCAAGAGAGATGGAGGAGAAAGACCCTGAGCTGAAGTATCTTATCAGGGAGTATCACGACGGTCTCCTACTCTACGAGATAAGCAACCGCGAGGTGTGGGAGAAAGGCTCGAAGGACGAGGAGGGACTGAAAGCCTTCTTCAAGAAGAACAAGAAACAATACAAATGGGACGAGCCACGCTTCAAAGGCATGGTATATCACGTTAAGGACAAGGCCGACATAAAGGCTGTGGCAAAGAGCGTCAAGGGACTCGCCTTCGAGGACTGGAACGAGACACTGCGCAAGACATTCAACGGAGACTCTATAATAAGAATACGTGTGGAGAAGGGTATCTTCAAGAAAGGCGACAACGCGCTCGTTGACAGCCTCGTGTTCAAGGCCAAGGACGTGAAGGTCAAGGCGGTCAAAGACTATCCGTACGACGCCATATACGGCAAGAAGCTGAAGACTCCAAAGGAGATGGCCGACATCAGAAGCGCCGTGACAACCGACTACCAGAACGCTCTCGAAAAGGCATGGGTGGAGGCTCTACGCAAGAAATATACCGTAGAGATATACCCGGAGGTTGTGGCGACAGTGAAGTCGGGCTCAACAAATTCCAACCGTAAATAAGGATTAGCAAAAACATAACAACGTGCCGGCACGACAGACAACACGCCGAGGCACATCACGCATAACACCACTAAATGAAGAAAACACTTTTCATCATACTGACAGCCGCCATAGCCAATGTGGCGGCGATAACAGCGGGTGGCTCACACCACAGAGCAGCAAAGACCACCAACGACGAGACAGCCGACACGGCACAGGCCGCAGAGCAGAAAGCGGCAGAGATCAGCGTGCCACAGAAGACTGTCGCCGACGAGGTGATATGGGTTGTCGGCGACGAGGCGATACTCCTATCTGATGTCGAGCAGCTGAGGGCACAGTATGAGGCCGAGGGCATCACACTGCCGGGAAACCCTGACTGCCGTCTGCCAGAGCAGATCGCCGTGCAGAAGCTGTTCCTCCACCAGGCCGCGCTCGACAGCATCGAGGTGACAGAGGCCGAGATATCACAGGGCGTAGAGCAGCAGATAAACTACTGGATATCCATGATTGGCTCGAAAGAGAAGCTTGAGGAATACCGTAAGATGCCGCTGACAAAGATACGCCAGTCGCTGCATGACGACTATAAGAACAACCAGCTGGCACAGCGCATGAGGGAGAAACTCGTCGAGGACATCAAGGTGACACCGTCTGAGGTGCGCCAGTATTTCCGCAATATGCCAGAGGACAGCATACCTTATGTGCCGACAGAGGTTGAGGTGGAGATTATCACACGCACACCGAAGATACCTATCGAGGAGGTGAACCGTGTGAAGGACGAGCTGCGCGGATATACAGAGCGCATACAGAAAGGCGAGACAACATTCTCAACCCTGGCACGCCTGTACTCAGAAGACCCGGGAACAGCACGCAACGGCGGTGAGCTTGACTATACAGGACGTGGCATGCTCGATCCCGCTTTCGCGGCCGTGGCGTTCAATCTGACTGACCCTAAGAAGATATCAAAGATAGTCGAGTCGGAGTTCGGATTCCATATCATACAGCTCATGGACAAGCGTGGCGACAAGATAAAGGTGCGCCATATACTCAGGAAGCCACGTGTCAGCCAGGAAGCCATAGACGAGGGCATCACCATGCTCGACTCACTGACGACAGAGATGGCAAACAGGAAATTCACATTCGAGGAGGCTGCCACATACGTCTCTGACGACAAGGACACCCGTAGCAACAAGGGGCTCATGTTCAACTCTACCGAGGACGGACGCACATCGAAGTTCCGTATGCAGGACCTCCCGACAGAGGTGGCCAAGGCAGTGGAGAAGATGAAGGTGGGCGATGTCTCGCCGGCATTCACCATGACAAACAGCCGCGGAAAGACAGTCTGTGCCGTCGTGAAACTGAAGTCGCGTGTGGAGGGACACCGTGCCACAATAACCGAGGACTTCCAGGTGATGAAGGATGTCGTGCTAAGCAAACGCAAGACAGAGTTTATCCACGACTGGGTGAAGAACAAGATTAAGAACACATACATCTCCATGAAGAGCCGCTATAAGAATGGCGACTATGAATATGACGGATGGGTGCAGGAGTGACAGACGGGCAAAGGAAACGACGTGAGCCGACAAAGCCACGCTGCCTCACTATTCTATCATTATATGTGAAACGGAATGAAGCATAACACATCTAACAACACTATATGGCATAGGGCAGTCCTTGTGACAGCTCTATGCCTCTTTGTCGTAGGCTGGATGTCTGGAGCACAAGGCCCGCAGAAACGCGGACGGGCAAAGAAGAAGGTGACAGACACGAAGGTCTATCTGCAACACGCCAACGAGCTGTCGTACGATATATACGGCAAACACCCCGATGCGCAGTTTGTGAAAGGCAAGGTGGCGTTCCTACACAAAGGGGCCCACCTGACATGCGACAGCGCGCTATACTACCAGCAGACCAACTCGTTCGAGGCTTTCGGACACGTGAAGATGCGCCAGGGAGACACCCTGACGCTGACATCAGACTATGCATACTATGACGGAAACGACGAGATGTGCGAGGTAAGACGCAACGTCGTGCTGACCCATCGCAAGACAAAGCTATACTGCGACTCGCTCAACTATGACCGACTATACTCTAAGGGATACTTCTTCGAGGGTGGGAAACTGGTTGACGGCGACATGAGGCTTACAAGCGACTGGGGAGAATACTCTACCGAGAACAGGCAGGCGATATTCTATTATAACGTCAAGCTGAAGAACAAGAACTCGCTGACAGAGGGCGACACCCTCTATTACGACACGCGGACATCAAGGGCTCACGTCGTCGGGCCATCCAAAATCACCATGGACGACGACATCATCATCACCGACAACGGATATTATAACAGCAAGACCGACCGCACAGAGCTTTACAGCCGCTCTACGGTGAAGCGGAAAGACGGCAAGACAATAACGGCCGACTCGCTATTCCACAACTCTAAGACCGGCATAAGCGAGGGCTTCTCAAACGTCTTCTTCAACGACACGGCGAACAAGACACAGTTCAAGGGCGACTATGTCTATTACAGCGAGAACG
This sequence comes from Prevotella sp., assembly GCA_051869435.1. GTDB lineage: Bacteria > Bacteroidota > Bacteroidia > Bacteroidales > Bacteroidaceae > Prevotella. The sequence continues at coordinate 38,138 of JBJEAW010000112.1, forward strand.
ACGGCTACGGATATGCCACACACCGCGCGACAGCAATAGACTACTCTCAGGGCGACACGCTCTATGCCCACGCTGACACGCTGAAGCTGCTGACATACAACATAGAGACCGACTCTGTCTATCGGAAAGTGTTCGGATATCCCCACGCACGCTTCTTCCGCAATGATGTGCAGGGTGTCTGCGACTCGCTCGTCATGGACTCTCGCGACTCTGTCCTCATCATGTACAAAGACCCGATACTGTGGAATGAGGGCGGACGCCAGATTCTCGGAGAGGAGATAAGGGCTTACATGGCCGACTCAACCATACGCATGGCACATATCATCGGGCAGGCCCTCAGCGTGGAGATGCTGCCCGACACGACCCACTTCAACCAGATATCGTCAAAAGAGATGAAATCATGGTTCACCAACGGCAAGCTCAGGCTGAACCAGGCTCAGGGCAATGTGCTCTCAATCTACTACGAGCAGGACGACGCTGACAGCACCCTCATATCCCTCAACTATCTTGAGACGGACACCATGCGCATGTTCCTGACGCCCGAGAGGAAGCTCGAGAAGATATGGGCGTGCAAATCGAAGGGCACGATGTACCCGATAACACAGATTCCGCCAGACAAATACAAGTTGCCGGCATTCGCATGGTTCGACTATGTGCGCCCTGTATCGAAGGATGACATCTACGAGTGGAGGCCGAAGAAAGGCGGCAGCGAACTGAAGCGAGAGCGCCGCAGGGAGGCTCCGCTACAGCATCTCGAGCAGAAGCCGGCGGCAGTGGAAACGCCTGTCGTGAAAGAGGCGGTGGCCACCGAAGAGCACGGGCAGACCGAGGCGAAGCCTGAGACGAGACCTGAGGAGGAGAAGAAACAGGACATAGCTGTCGAAAAGGCTGAGACAGAGGACAAGACTGAGGAGCCATAGACAGAGGGGCATTAGGAAAATCCTGTGTCAACTGGAAAAACGAAAACAGAGCCGAGCTTGCTCGAGCTATGCTGAAATATCGTGTAAGCGAGAGCAGAGACATGCATGTTTATCGCCTTGAAGAGGATGGTAGCCTTCTGAAAGAAGGTGGTGTAGGGCTTCAGCTTGGGACGTTAAGAGCTTGCTCTTATAAGACCGAAGCGGAAGACTGACACCAGGGGCTCTGCCCCCACATACTCTTCAAGGGGTTTATCATGGTTTTTGTCATGCGTAACTGACACTGTGTTTTGCTGGTAACCCCAGAAAGACGCGCCCTGACACCCTGCCCCCCCCCCCCACAACAACAATGCCCCATGAGAGACGCAACTGCAATCCCATGGGGCATATATTTGACAATACAAACGAGTGGGCCATACCCACCATCAATAAGAAAAACATTCAGACAATGGACAAGATACAACTTCTGCCAGATTCAGTGGCCAACCAGATAGCTGCCGGAGAGGTGATACAACGCCCCGCATCTGTCATCAAAGAGCTTGTGGAGAACTCTGTCGATGCCGGAGCAGACAAGATACAGGTGCTTGTGGCCGACGCCGGGAAGACATCAATACAAGTCATAGACAACGGCATGGGAATGTCAGTGACTGACGCACGTCTGGCTTTCGAGCGACACGCGACATCAAAGATACGCAAGGCCGACGACCTCTTCTCGCTCCATACCATGGGATTCCGTGGCGAGGCGCTGCCCTCAATAGCCTCTGTGGCACAAGTGACACTAAAGACAAGAAGAGCTGAGGACAGCGTAGGGACACAACTGCGCATAGAGGGCAGCAGCGTCATATCGCAAGAGGCGGCGGTATGCCAGCAGGGATGTAACTTCCTTGTCGAGAACCTTTTCTTCAATGTCCCCGCACGGCGGCGTTTCCTCAAGTCTAACGCGACAGAGATGAGCAATATCGTCACTGCATTCCAGCGCATAGCACTGGTATATCCCACTATAGACTTCTCGCTGACAAACAACGGGCAGACACTCTACGCCCTGCCACCGTCTAACACGCGACGCCGCATCATCGACATCTTCGGGAAGAAACTCAACCCCATGCTCCTGCCAATAGAGGTGGAGACATCACTGGGCAATATAAGCGGATTCGTGGGGAAACCAGAGTCCGCACATAAGAAGAACGTGCAGCAATACTTCTTCGTCAACGGACGCTATATGCGCCATGCGGCGTTCCACAAGGCTGTCATGTCGGCATTCGAGAGACTTGTCCCGCAGGGCGAGCAGGTGCCTTACTTCATATACTTCGACGTGAAGCCCGACCTTATCGACATCAATATACACCCCACAAAGACAGAGATAAAATTCCAGGACGAGAGCGCCGTATGGCAGATTCTGGCGGCGGCGGTGAGGGAGACAATAGGACGTTACAACGCCATACCGTCAATAGACTTCGACACTGAGGGACGGCCTGACATACCTGTCTTTGACGGCACGGAGAATATCGTCATGCCGACGATTGACATAGACCCTCTGTATAACCCTTTCAAGCAGACACAGGGGAAGACGCAGCACGGCGGGCAGAACGTCAGGGAGTCATCATTAGGCATAAGCGGAGGGAAGGCTCCGAAAGACTGGGCACAGCTGTACGACGGGATAGAGCCCACCAAGACAGCACAAGACGAGCAGATGAGCCTCTTCGACAACGACACCCTCAACGAGTTTGCTGACAGAGTGACGACAGCCGACAGCACACCACAGCCCGGGAACATGGCGCAAGCCCCGCTAACGGCAGCAGCGGACACACAGCAGAGAAGCAACGAGCACTACCAATACCATGGGGCTTATATCCTGACAGCAGTATCTGACGGACTCATGGTGACCGACCAGGAGAGGGCCCACGAGCGCATTCTCTACGAGAGATATCTAAGGGAGATGGACACGAGAGGCTCTGTATCGCAGAAGATGCTGTTCCCGGAGACTATAGAGCTGAATGTCGCTGAGATGATGATTATGCCTGAGATACTGCCCGACATGCAGTCGCTCGGCTTCGAGCTGTCTAACCTCGGAGGAGGGACATACGCCATAAACGCCATACCAGCTGAGATGGAGGGCATGGACATAAAGCGAATAGTAAGCGACATGATACGCTCGGCGGCAGACAACGAGACATCTATGACAAAGGATATATACACATCGCTCGCACGCACCATGGCACGCAAAGCCGCCATACCTCACGGACAAGCACTGTCGAACGACGAGATGGAACGCATCATAGCCGACCTCATGGAGTGTGAGAACACCAGATACACACCATCCGGAAAACTAATATTCAACGTCATACCAAACGGAATGATAACGCACGGACTGGGGTAGGAGGTGAAAGTACAGGTAAAGAGACAAAAGCATCTATGTAATGAATCAATAGGAGCCTCTATTGATTCATTACATACCATCATATATCCATGAGCACTTCTTGCTCCAACGCCACACTGTCACCCTGGTCAACCCTGTGATGTCCTGTATTTTTTGGAACGGTATTCCTACACGCATGAGATAGCAGATATGCAACTGTTGGTTTGTCGCCTTCCCTGCTCTCTCGCGTAATTGTCTCGGGAAATCAGGATACATTATATCTACCGCATGCATAAGCTTCATCCACTCCTCTGATGTCATTTTATGTGTTCCCTCGGCAGTCGCTTCTACGATGTCAAGTATCTCGTGCAATTGAGGCTCCTGCTGCTTGCTACGTAGTATGTTCAATATGGAAGCATTGTTCTCTTTCTCTTCCTGCAACAGCCTTTCTTTCTGCTTAATCTCTTCCACGAGATTGTTCTTGTGCTGCTCAATCTCGTTTATATGATCTGACATCGATATCAATGTGAGTTTATGTTTTCTGTTAGTATGCAAATAAGCAATTACAGACATTAGGATAATCAATAGCAGAAGAAGAAAAAGCAATGCAATTTTATATTGTGTCTCTTTATTTGTTTGTTCTAATCTGTGTTCTTTTTCTTTATCCAGATTATACTTGAATTGGTTATTTACAGTGGATGCCATCTCTTGACGCTGTCCCAAATTTAAGGTGTCAGAGATGCCCATAAACTTTCTTGCTGCTGCTGACGCATGACGCGTGTCCCCCATTTCATAATATAAGTGGAACAGGTATCTCGCGGCATCATATCTCAGTAGCTGTTCATCCTTATTTTCTATTACCTTGTCATAATAATATATTGAAGAGTCAGGCTTGTTGATTAATGTGTAATACCTGCCTTTTGCTATCATCCCCTTAGCGTCAACAGAATTCTCTGGCAGCAAGGACACCATCTCAAAACATTGTTTCGCTTTGGCGGTATCTCCAATATTCGAATAGAAATATAATAACCAGGCAGCGTTATCGTTCTTGTTGCCTACGGATAGACGGGAAAACGCCTCGTCAAAATATTTTCTTGCTAAAATCATACTGTCAGTCTGCATGTATGAATTACCCAAATGCATACTTGCAGTTTGGTCTGTCTGACCAAGCTGACGGGATATGGCATATTCTTTCTTTGCATATTCCAAAGCACGCTTATTGTCCTGAACATTGAAAAACAAGCTTTGAAGATTGGAGTATGTATTACGTAGCATTAGCGAATCACATCTATCAGAGGAAGAGGAAACATCTTGCGACTTTAGATAATAATATATAGCACGAGGTGTGTCCTGCAAATCCCTGTATGTACTCCCTGCATAAAAATAAGCCTCTTGCCTCTCTCGGGACGACCCATGATTGTCAAAGTAGCTCACAATCTTCTTGATCATCAGGTCTGATGTGTGCATTATATATGCTTTGTCCTTCAGCCTGATGCGAAGAAGCTCATAATTCATTAATTCGTGCTCATCTTCCACGTCAATATCTACTTGAAGCGAATCGAGCATAGACATAGCAATAGCAGGATTCTCATCCCCTATTAACTTTATCCGTTCCATCCGTCTTGTAACAGAATCGTCAGAACAAGAACAACAAAACAGAAGGAATACAATCACAATCGTGTTAATATATCTCTGCATAATCACATATAAGATTTATAAAGCAATTACAAAGTTAATAAAAAAAACACAAAACGCACAATGATATGCCTCTTTTTGTTCCGAATATTTATATTGCGTGTTTCATACTGTTACAGCTTAAAAATCTTAGTGTCACATTGTGTAAAAAAAATAATTTATACGCAAACTTTTGTATATCAACCTATTAGTATGGTGCATTGTAAAGTGCTGCACTTCATGAAACACAATGAAACATGAATTGTTTGGGCATAAATTATTTTTCATTTAACTTTGCAGCAGATTTTGTAATAAACACAGAGACCCTTTTTATCAATGGCCATATAACTCGCGTTGCTAAAAAATAGGAGTATGGGATTAAACAAACCAACGACAATTCAACAAGTCAAATAAATATATTATGTTATGGAAAAAAAGAGACAAGAGTATCATCACCCAATCTGTTTGTCAAAGCAATTAGCTAAGCTCCTTATAGGGATCATGGTATTATTGGGTAACACAGCAGTATTCGCTGCGAGTGACAGTGTCGAGGTTCCTGTCACCCCGAAAGGTTCTGCTGGCATGAACCCTAAGCCCTCAAGAGCTCCTGCTAACATTCCTGTGCCATTCACTATATTATATGACTCAGACACGCATATCATTACAATTAAAGGATTAGAAGATACAGGAGTCTTATGCAGCCTTTATACAAATGAAGGCTTCGAGGTTGTTAATGTGCAATATGAGATTCATGAAAATGGAGATATAACTATTGACAACCCTAATTTTGATGGCTTTACTTTAAATATAGAATATCGGGATATAACCTATGTCGCAACCTACAGTCAGCAATAGCTCTTTATGCTATGGCCATGGAACGAAAGCTTTCTGAACAGGTTGATGACACAGTCTTCTCAATGAAATATAGAGCTATCTGCGCAGAATATGCTATATAAATGGATACCTAAAGATTACCGAATGTGCTGGTATGTATTGCCGCCCCATGTTCTTCTCTTGTATTGAAGGCATGGATGCCAAATACATCTCGACGCATAAGGTAATATCCTTAACACTAACCACAGCATGATATCTTTAGGGCATGTTGTATAACTAAAGAACAATGAGGAACATCATTTTCTTATGTTTCATCGCTTTATGCCTTAATAGCTGCATGAGTGATGACGAAATAAACATTCTGGATAATACATGCCAGACAACAAGATCTATTATTCCTGATTCTTTCGATTGGGAAACTGTTGACCTTATGCCTACACCCTCTTGCCAAACCCCCATAACTCTTCCATGGGACGGTCAGGGAAGCCTCGCTACTATCTATGGTAACGACAAGTTGTATGATTTCAAAAAGAATGACGGATGGGTTTTGCTTCAAAGCTCTTTCACCACAGAAGGTAATTCCCCATTAATAAATCCATATTTTATACTTTACAACAAGTATAACGGACTATTGAGAGTATATCTGTATATGACAACCCAGTTCATATCTACATCATCAGCATTAGAGGGGTCTATTTCTGTCAGCGACCCTTCTCTGTCCATGCTGAATTTCCTCGAAAGCGGTGTCATAAATGCAGAATCTCATAAACAAACATTCAGCGAATTCTTACCAGGACAAATAGATGGAACACGTCCATTAGCATCCAACAAATGGTACATGATGCAATACGAAATGGCATACGACCCTTCTATTTCTCAAAAAGAAAACTTGACTATGAACTTGAATATCGGATATTACGATATTCAAAGCTTCAAATTCAGTGGCGATGCCCAAGGCAGTATCAATGGTACTATTGGAGGTACAGCCTCTTCAGCTATAAAATCAGAATTGATAAAGTCAGGAAAAGCGGTATCTACAGCTTTCTTGTCAGGCGTTGGTGTTGATTTTGTAAATCATCATTCATTGTCAGCAAATGATACTGTCAACAACGACCTTGGAATCAACAACAAGATATTCGAGCTAATCTCAACAGGTGTGTCGAATGCGTTGAAAAGTTCAGTACAAGGCCTACCTTCTGTCGCCATTGATTTGTTGAGCGGAATAATATTCGGCAAAGGTGCTACTACCCAATCGGTGAATCTGAATTTTGCGGTTGACAAGATAAATCTTGAAGGAAGCGGGTCTAATAGTGGCTCACTTCCATCAATGCCTTTGACAATCAAAATACCAGGTATGAAGAATATTGACACTGCACAAGGAATAATTCCGAACTATAGAGAGCCTCTGGGTGTTTTCAACTTCACAGCAAAACCGTCTATGGCTATTACTGTAAGAAATTGGCAGAGAGACAGATTTGACGATCCAATGCAACCTGGACAGAGGATAACAGAATCAGGTGCAAGCTATTCAGTTCCACAACATGAGTATGACGGATATGTGATAATCAATCCAGCCTTACTTCAAATAGCTGATGTTGATGTCGATTGCAAACTGATTGCTGATTATGGAGGTGGTCATCTGATAGTTGAGCCAACTGGAGATTCTGTATATAATTCTGGAGAATTCGGAACATCTAAAGAAACGCTTGAGAGACCGAACTTTTATGTAAAATGCGTGGCAACAGTAAAGCCGAAAAACGGAGACGTAAAATATTATATCCATAAATGCTTCGCCATTAATGTCGTATGGAATAACACATATGACATTTTGGATCCAATATATTAATAAACAGTAATTAACACTGGCGTTTGGGAAACATGCGTTTTATTGCATATGTTTCCCAAACGCTTAAGCATTAATTGAGAAATCATAACAGCAAACAATGAAAAAGTACATCTTATTCACACTTACAGCAGTAGTCACGCTCTGCCTCATGTCGTGCATTGACGAGGACGACTTCATACAGGAGGGAAACCTTAGGGTTGAGTTCACCAATGACATATACATCAGACACGACGAGAAAGTGACAATATATGTCATGGACATCAGAGGCGAGGAGAAGCTCCATGCTTACGAGAAAGTATCATACGGAAAGAATCCTATCGAGATTGACGGCATCAATGTCGGCACATACCGCATAGCAATGATAGCTGAGTATGCAGGGGTCGATGCAAAAGACGTGCAGATAAGGAAGGGACAGACAGCTGTAGTCAAGTTCTGGTGAGCAGATAGCTGTAAGCACTTAGGCATATGAGATGCATAAAAAGGATGCAGACACATCATAACATATGGCTATAAATATATAGATATGTTTAGCTATCGCCTAATGACGACTTTCTTCCATCTCGCTCCACACAAGTATCTGTAGCTCTTGCATTTGAATACGAATCGGACACATTGGTGTACTTTTTGTGTACTCTTTTTTCTTCTGTTTCTTGTTATTGTCATAACTTTGCAGGTTAAAAAGGAAGAAATATAAGCGAGAAAGTCTGTACATTGATTGCCGCACCATGTTCTTCTCTTGTATTGAAGGCATGGATGTCACATACATATCAACACACAAGGTAATATCTTAAAATTATTAACCATAGCATGATTTCTTTAGGACATGCTGACAATAAACACAAAGGAAGATGGCTTGGAGCAAGAATAATAAGAGACAGGGATTGAAGAGACTGATAATGACATCGCTGTTGATGGCGGTGATATGCATTGACGTGATGGCAGGAAATGCGGGTGACAGCACTTCCTGCGCTGTCGGGCGTGTTGAGGCAGACTTCTATGTCGGGGCGTGCGTGCCA